>JAIFKU010000068.1 GCA_020049495.1 Accumulibacter sp. | reverse complement strand
TCGACAGGTAGTTCTGGTACTTGAGCGAAATGCGCAAGGAACCGTCAATTGCCTGAAACAGAGGAGCAAATGGATCAACCCCATTACCCATATCCGTCAGGCTGATGCGTAACAGGATAAGGAAGGGAACTACAAAAAAAACCAAAAGCCAGACAAACGGCACGCCGATGACGAATCGTTTTCCAGGACGCAGATGAGACCATTTCTCCAGATTCATCGGAGCTACCCGTTATTGCGTCAAGATGACGGGGTCAACTTCATCCCACCAGAAAAATACCCGGTCTTCCCATGTGATGTCAATGTTGGCCAGGCGTCTGCTGTTGGGTTCGGAAATAACCACGGTACGACCATCGGCCATTTCCACAACAAAGGAAGTGTAGCTGCCAAAATAGGCAATTTCACGCACCTTTCCGCTAAACAGATTCACGTCAACATCAGGCTGCACTTTGGAAATGTAGATTTTTTCCGGCCGCACTGCCACCGTCAACGGCATCCCAAGTGCGCCGCCGATTCCATGCGCGATATGCACGATCCCCTGATCGGTCGTGATTTCGCAACAATCGTGGTCATCCGCACTCAATTGGCCATCGAATAGATTGATATTGCCGATGAAATCGGCCACGAAACGGTTATTGGGGCATTCATAGATTTCCTTGGGAGTACCTACCTGTAATACCCATCCCTGATCCATCACGGCAATTCGCGAGGCCATGGTCATCGCCTCTTCCTGATCGTGAGTCACCATTACCACCGTCACGCCCACGGACTCGATAATGTTGACCAGCTCGAACTGGGTTCGTTGACGCAGTTTCTTGTCCAGCGCTCCCAAAGGCTCATCGAGCAACAACAACTCTGGTTTCTTGGCCAGACTACGCGCCAGCGCCACACGTTGCTGCTGCCCCCCCGACAACTGGTGCGGTCTGCGTTTGGCATAGGCCGTCAGCTGAACCAGATTAAGCATTTCTTCCACTCGTGTCTTTATCTGAGTACTCGGCATGCCTTCACGTTTCAAACCGAATGCCACGTTATCCCATACATTGAGGTGGGGAAACAGGGCATACGACTGAAACATCATATTGATCGGCCGCTCGTAAGGGGGAAACGAGGCAATATCGACACCGTTCAAAAGAATCCGACCTGACGTCGGCTTTTCAAAGCCAGCCATCATCCTCAGCAAAGTCGATTTGCCACAGCCAGAACTGCCCAACAGGGCAAATATCTCACCTTTTTGAATGGATATCGAAACATCGGCGACGGCCAGAACATCATCAAAACGCTTGACCAGTTTTTCGGTCAGTAAAAAGCCCGGTTTGTGTGGGTCAATCTGACTCATTACGTTCCATTCGTGCGGCCAAACATTTAGTGGAAGAAAAAGCCGTGTATCAGAAACACAGCTTCTTGCAATACCAGAAGAACATGATCGTCAAGACGATTTACTTGCTTTTTTTGAAGAGCGTGTAAACGTTACTCATCGATTCTCGGGCTTCATTACTGAAACTTGAAGGCGAAACCATTTTTGCCATGACTTCGGCATCAACGAATACGGTCTTATTCTGTGCTATCTCGGGCGTGACTTTGGCGAGCGCTGCCTTGTTGGCCGTGGCATAGCTGAGTTCGTTGGTCAATGAGGCAGACACTTCCGGACGCAAGAAATAGTCAATGAAGGCGGCGGCATTCTGGGGATGCTTGGCGTCCTTTGGAATGGCCAATGAATCAAAGAAAATCAATCCTCCGGTCTTGGGCAACAGTACCTCGATATCGTTAGTACTCTTATTTTCGATGGCGCGATTGTGTGCAATGTTCATATCACCCGCCCATCCAAGGGCAACACAGGCTTTGCCGCCCGCCAGGTCGTCAATCATGGTGCTGGTAAAGATGCGAATATCGGGGCGCACCTTGGCCAGCATTTCGCCGGCAGCTTTGTGGTCTGCCGGAGCGTTGGAATACGCGCTCCTGCCGAGATAGTGCATGGCAGGCGGTATTATCTCGGTTGGCGAGTCCAGATAGGCGATGCCGCATGACTTGAGCTTGGCCGTGTACGTTGGGTTAAACACCAAGTCCCACGCATTATCAGGCATGGGGGTTGAACCCAGAGCCTTGACCACTTTGCCCTTGTTGATACCCACCGTGGTATAGCTCCAGGCCCAGGGAACCAGGTAGTCATTGCCGGCATCGACAGAAGCCAGTTTGCTCATGATGACCGGATCGAGGTTACCCAGATTGGGAATTCTGGACTTATCCAGTTTCATCAGCAGTCCGCCGTCGATCTGTGATTTTGCAAAGACAGCACCCGGCACCACTAGATCAAAACCGCTATTACCGGCTACCAGTTTGGCATGCAGCCCTTCGTTGTTTTCAAAGGTCTGATAATTTACCTTGATGCCCGTTTCCTTCTCGAAATCGGCCACCATATTGGCCGAAATATAATCCGCCCAGTTGTAGATATTCAGTATTTTTTCTTCCGTGCTGGTTGCTGCCGGTAAAGTAGGCGCTGCGGCTGTTGCAGAAGGAGCTACTACGGCCGACGATGGAGCCGTCTCCTTTTCCCCGCAAGCCGTGACCGCGAGTACTAACAGTGCTAGAGCCAAGGTCTTCCGATTCATGATGTTCACTCCAAATAAGAAAATAAGTCCGGGTCAAGACTTTGTTATGATCGAAAACTATCCGACAATACGGTCATTTTATCGCGAATTCTTCACAAAGGAACCCGGTTTGATTTCGCCAGCACATGGGCTAATAAACAGTGTTCCATGTGTCGAAAAAGGTAGAATCAACTTATCGCCGGAGGTATGAGAACGCTTCTGCACTGCCATGCTATTACTGTATGCAAGGAAACATATGAAAATCCTGCACACCATGCTCCGCGTCGCCAATCTTGACCGTTCGTTGTCCTTTTACCTCGATGTCCTCGGCATGCGCCTGCTGCATCGCACGGATTACCCCGAAGGTCGTTTTACCCTTGCCTTTGTCGGCTACTGCGAGGAAAGCGAAGGCGCCGTGCTCGAACTCACGCACAACTGGGACACGGCGGCCTACGAACCGGGCAATGCCTTCGGCCACATTGCGCTGGCCGTTGAAGACGCCTACGCGGCCTGCGCACAGATCAAGGCCAGGGGCGGCAAGATCACGCGCGAAGCCGGGCCGATGAAACATGGCAGCATCGTCATCGCCTTTGTCGAAGACCCTGACGGGTACAAGATCGAGCTGATCCAGACGGGCACAAACTGAGCCTATGGCCTGGCAATTATTCCCCGAAATTCGGCCAAGTGTCGCAGTTCAGCGGATTCTCATGGCCATCCCTGAAGGCCCTCAGCGGGCCTGACACTCACTCTGGAGACTCTCCATGACTCAAGCCATACGATGGGGCGTACTGGGCGCTGCCCGCATCGCCCGCCTGCAGGTGATCCCGGCCATTGTGCGTTGCGCCAACGCCCGCCTGCATGCCGTAGCCTCACGCGACCCGGAAAAACTGGCCGAATTTCAGGCGCTGTTCGGCAGCTTCAAGGCCCACGACAGCTATCAGGCCCTGCTTGAAGACCCGGCAGTCGATGCCGTCTATATTCCGCTGCCCAACTCCATGCACCGCGAATGGGCCATCCGTGCCATGCGTTGCGGCAAGCACGTGCTTTGCGAAAAGCCACTGGCGCTCAACAGCCGGGAGGCGGCCGAGATGATCGAGGTCGCCCGGGAGTGCAAGGTGCTGCTGATGGAAGCGTTCATGTATCGCTATACCGACCGGATGGCCCAGATTAGCCGGGTGCTGGACAGTGGCGTGCTCGGGCCGATCCGCAGCGTCAATTCGACTTTCCGTTTTCTGCTCGACCGGGAGAATACGATCAAGGAAAAACCCGAACTGGGCGGCGGTGCGCTCTATGACGTGGGCTGCTACCCGCTTAACCTGATCGGTCTCGTTGCCGGTGCCGAGCCGGTCTCCGTCGCCGTGGAATGCGAAAAATCCAACGGCGTGGATATCAATCTTTCCGCCCTGTTGCGTTACGAAAGCGGCCTCATCGCCTCGTTGCATTGCGGCTTCAATGCCTTCGGCCGCATGCACAGTGAAATTGTCGGTAGCGACGGCACGCTGCTGGCGCCGGACACCTTCCTCGATGACGCCGGACAACTGGCCTTGCATACCCGACAAGGCGGCGCGCTTATTCCCGTCGCCGCATCCGATCGCTATGGCGAAGAAATCCGCGATTTCTCGGCGGCCATCCTGGAAAACCGCTTGCCCATGCTGAGTCTGGAAGAATCACTGAGAAACATGCGGACCCTGGATTGCATTCTGGAACAGGTGCGCGCGGCCTGATACTGGCCTGAACGCAAGCGCAGCAAAGCCACTGCACAGGCAAAAAAATCCGGAGCGAACCCCGGATTTTTTCCTGCCGCAGGAATCAGGGCGCGACCGTGACCGTGATCTTGGCCTTCTCCGATCCGCCACGGTAATCGGTCGCCTGGTACTCGAGCACGGCGGTCCCGGTAAATTCCGCCGCCGGCGTGAAAGTAACCTTGCCGTCGGCGGCCACGGCCTCACCCTGTCCGGAAACGAGCGCAACATTTTCGAGCGTGATGGCGTCGTTTTCCTTGTCGGTATCGTTTTTCAGCGGTTCGATGACAACGGGCTGGCCCTTGCGCGTGCTGGCGAGGTCGTCGGCGAGCGTCGGCGGGCTGTTCAGTTCGCCGGTGGCGCGTGGCAGCCAGAGCGAAACAGCGGGGACGTAGGTGACGATCATCAGCACCAGAAAGAGCGCGCCGAAGAAGGGCAGCATGGCGCGCGTGACCTTTTCCATCGACAGATTGGAGACGGCACTGGCGACAAAGAGTACCGAGCCTACGGGCGGGGTGATCAGACCGATGCCGAGGTTGACCATCATGATCATGCCGAAATGTACCGGATGAACGCCCAGTTGGATTGCGACGGGGAGCAGGATCGGCGTCAGGATCAGGATCAGCGGCGCCATGTCCATCAGCGTGCCGAGAATCAGCAGCAGCACATTGATCGCCATCAGAACCAGGTAAGGGTTTTCGGAAATGCTGGTGAAGAATTTTGAAATCTTCAAGGGCAGCGAGAGCATCGTCAGCACATGACCGAAAGCGGCGGCGAAACCGATCAGGATCATCACGATACACACCGTCTTGACCGTGCGGTGCACCAGGATAGGCAGTTGACTCCACTTGTAGTCGCGGTAGAAGAACATGGTTACCAGGAAAGCCCAGACACAAGCCAGGGACGCCGACTCAGTGGCGGTATACCAGCCCGAGAGAATCCCGCCGAGGATGATGACGACGGTAAACAGACCGGGCAGCGTGTCGATCAGGACCTTGACCATCTGCCGCAGCGGCACCACATCGCCCTTCGGATAGCCGCGCTTCTTGGCAAAATAGACGCACAGGGTCATCAGCACGGCGCCGAGCGTCAGCCCCGGCATGACCCCGGCGAGGAATAGTGCGCTGATCGAGACGCTGCCGCCGGCAGCTATTGCGTAAATCACCGCGTTATGGCTCGGCGGAATCAGGATCGCCTGCACCGAACCGGAGGCGGTGACCGCCGCCGCGTAGGCGCGCGGATAGCCGTGCTTTTCCATCTGCGGAATCATCACCGAGCCGATCGACGCCGTGTCGGCGACCGACGAACCCGATATCGCGCCGAAGAAGGTCGAGGCCAGGATATTCACCAGCGACAGGCCGCCGCTGATCCAACCGACGAAGAGTGAAGCGAAATTGATCAGCCGCGTGGCGATGCCGCCCTCGGCCATGATCGCTCCGGCGAGGACGAAGAAGGGGACGGCCAGCAAGGAGAATTTATTGACCCCGTCGCCCATCTTGAGCATGACGATGGTCAGGAAGGACATGTCGCCGGTGAACCAGATCGCCCCGACCAGCGCCGTCATTCCGAGGGTGTAGGCAACTGGCAGACCGACCGCCAGCATGACGAAAAATGTTCCCATTACTACTAATATATCCACGGTTTCGGCTCCTAGTTATGCGCTGATTGCTCAGGTTCGCTGCTATAGCTGCCGATCATGACGATCGGGCGCGTGCGCTGCGAGCCGAAAAAGAGCGATTCGATGATGAACAACAGGGTCAGGAAAGAACCCAGCGGAATCGGCAGGAAAGTCCAGTACACCTTGATCGACGGAAAGTCCGCCAGGCTCTGGCCGGTGCCCATGAAGAACAGGACGCGGTCGCTGCCATAGTAGATGACGAAAAGCGCGATCAGGGACATCAGGACATCGACAATGCGCGCAAAGACAAATTGCAGATGGGGGGGCAGCCGCTCGGTCAGCATGCCGACGGCAATGTGGCTACCGGCGCGATACGCCGCCGCCGCGCCGATGAAGGTGAACACGATCATGCAGACCAGCGCCATCGGCTCCGGCCAGGACAATCCGGAATTCAACCATTTGCGGGCGACGACCTGAATCGGGATGACCACCGTCATGATCGTCAAGGACAGTCCAGCAATCCAGATGCTCAGCCAGTAGACCTTGTCCATCGCGTTGCAATATGTTTCTTTCATTCGTGAAGATTCTCCGCAGATCATTAAAAAACTGGCGAGCCGTGGCTCGCCAGTTTTCTTGCTTCAACGCTTACTTGACGGCCTGAATGCGCGCGATCATCGCGGCGTAATCCTTGCCGTATTTGTCGCGAACCGGTTGCGTGGCCTTGAAGAACGCGGCCTTGTCGACATCGGTGATGGTCTTCACGCCTTCGGCCTTCATCTTGGCGCGCCATTCAACGGTCTTGGCGTCCCACAGCTTGCGCTGTTCCTGCTGGCATTCCTTGGACAGCTTCTTGATCAGCGCCTGGTCGTCGGCGCTCAGCTTGTTCCAATTGGTCTTCGAGAAAACGAAGACTTCCGGGATGATCAGGTGACCGGTCAAGTTATAGAACTTGTCGACCGTGTAATAGTTCTGAGTGGTATAGGTTCCCTCGTTGTTTTCGGCACCATCGACGACGCCGGTCTGCAGTGCACTGAACAGGTCACCCATGCCCATCGCAATGCCACTGCCGCCCATCGCATTCATCGTGTCGACGAAGAGCGGGTTGCCCATCATGCGGATTTTCTGCCCGGCGAGATCAGCCGGCTTGCGGATCGGCTTCTTGGCGAACACGTTGCGCGTACCGCTGTCCATCCAGCCGAGGCCGACCAGATTGGCCGAACTGGCGGTGATCTTGGCCAGAATCTCGTCGCCGATCGGGCCGTCGATCACCTTGCGCATGTGCGCTTCGTCGCGGAAGACGAAAGGCATGTTGAAGACGTTGACTTCCGGGACGACCGGACCGAATGGGCCGAGCGAGGTGCGCACGATGTCGATGCCGCCGGCCTGCCCCTGCTCGATCATGGTTTTCTCGTCACCGAGCACCATGTTCGGGAACATCTTCATCGTCAGGCGGCCATTGGTGGCGGCGGCCAGCTTCTTGCCCAGGTTCTCCATGGCGACTATATTCGGATAGCCTACCGGGTGCACATCCGCTGCCTTGAGTTCAACGGCGGCGACAGGGGCGGCGGCTAGGATCGCCGTGGCCAGCACCATTGCCAGTTTTGAAAAACGCATCATTGTGAGTCTCCTTGAAAGTAATAATCCGGCGCAAGCCGTATGCCCTTCACTTCTGGCCCATTTCAGAGTTGGCAAGCAAGTTGCCTTACCTTCAACCGTTGGAGCCATTCATACCAAACACAACATACACTGGAGCAACGGGGCACGCCCCCTCCCCCTACATAAGTGCGCTAACGCTATTGCCCTGCGACACGCACACCAAACCTAAATACTCGGCTTGAAGATTATAGCGGTTGCCAAGTCAAAGGAAAGAGCGATTCACTGTTTCCTTCCGTCCCGGAAAACTTCCAAGTCGAGTCGAAGCGGAATATACGCCAAGCTGAAAGGCAGTTCAAGGTTTTTGGAACATTATTCCATTTCCGGGGATACCGCGCGTTGCGCGAACC
>JAIFKU010000061.1 GCA_020049495.1 Accumulibacter sp. | reverse complement strand
TTCAATGCTCAGGAAACGCTGACCACCCTGATGCTCAGCTACGTCGCCAGCCTCATTCTTTCCTACATGGTCAACGGCCCGTGGCGCGATCCGGAAGGCATGAACTTCCCGCAATCGATCATGTTCAGCGACAACGCCCTGTTTTCCATCCTGCTTGAAGGCTCACGGGTCAATACCTCGATCTACATGACGCTCTTTGCCGTCCTTGCCTTCTGGCTGTTCAACGCGCGCAGCTTCATGCACTTCCAGCTCGAGGTTGGCGGTCATGCGCCCGCGGCTTCGCGCTATGCCGGCTTCTCGTCGCATCAGACCGTATGGTTCAGTCTGATCGTTTCCGGCATGACCGCCGGGCTGGCCGGTATCGGCGAAATCGCCGGACCGGTCGGACAGTTGAACCTCAACATCTCGCCGGGCTATGGCTTCGCCGCGATCATCGTGGCCTATCTCGGGCGCTTGCATGCCCTCGGCATCGTTCTCGCCGGGTTCCTGATGGCCTTGATCTATCTTGGCGGCGAAGCGGCGCAAGTCAGCCTGCAGATGCCCTTTGCCATTACCGGCGTGTTCCAGGGCATGCTGCTCTTCTTCCTGCTCGGTTCCGATGTCTTCATCGACAACCGGCTGCGTCGTTCGGCTTGATCGGTACAGACTATTCCAATGATCGAACATCTCATCCCCATTCTCGTTGGCACGCTGGCCGCAGCGACGCCGCTAATTTTTGCCGGCCTTGGCGAACTCGTCGTCGAACGCACGGGCGTCCTTAACCTCGGTGTCGAAGGCATGATGCTGGTCGGTGCCATCGCCGGTTTCGCGGCGGCGGCCGAAACCGGCTACGGCGCCGCCGCCGGCCTGCCGTTCGGGGCGCTGGCCGGCGCCGCGACAGCCATGATCTTCGCCTTCTTTGCCCTTTCGCTGGCCGCCAACCAGGCCGCCTGCGGCCTGGCACTGACCATCTTCGGCCTTGGCCTCTCGGCGTTCATCGGGCAGAGTTACGTCAGCTACAGCCTGCCCGGCCTGAAGCCCGTCGCCATCCCGTTTCTTTCCGACATTCCACTGCTTGGACCGGTGCTGTTCAACCAGGACGCCGTGGTTTACCTGTCCATCGCCGCCTACGCCGGTGTCGCCTGGACACTGGCCAGAACCCGCCTCGGCCTGCTGCTCAAGGCCGTTGGCGAGTCACCGGAATCGGCGCATGCGATCGGCTACCCGGTGATCCTCATCCGCTATGGCGCGGTGGCCTTTGGCGGCGCCATGGCCGGGATCGCCGGCGCCTACCTGTCGACGGTCTATACGCCGCTGTGGGTGCAGAACATGAGCGCCGGACGCGGCTGGATCGCCGTCGCGCTGGTCGTCTTCGCCACCTGGAAGCCGACCCGCCTGCTGTTCGGCGCCTACCTGTTCGGTTTCGTCACCATTCTGCAATTCCATGCGCAAGGGCTGGGCATCATGCTGCCGGTGCAGTTCCTCGCCGCACTGCCCTACGTGGCGACGGTCGTCGTGCTGGTGCTCATCTCGCGCGACCGCAAGATCCTGCAGAACAATCTTCCGGCTTCACTCGGCAAACCCTTCCTGCCTTGAGTTTCATGACCACCCTGCTGCTCAAGGACGCCGACGTGCTCGTCACCATGGACGCCGCACGGCGCGAAATTCCCGGTGGCGGCGTCTTCATTCGCGACGGCGTGATCGAAGCAGTCGGCCCGAGTAGCGAGCTGCCGGCGAGCGCCGACCAGGTGATCTCGCTGGCCGGTTGTGTTGCCACGCCAGGCCTCGTCAACACGCACCATCATATGTACCAGAGCCTGACGCGCGCGCTTCCCGGTGCGCAGGATGTCGGGTTGTTCGCCTGGTTGCGCTGCCTGTATCCGATCTGGGCCGGCATCACGCCGGAGATGATCCGCGTGTCCACGCTCACGGCGATGGCCGAACTGATCCTCTCCGGCTGTACCACCTCCAGCGACCATCTTTATCTCTATCCGAACGGCTCGCGCCTCGACGACGCGATCGAAGCCGCCGAGACCATCGGCATGCGTTTTCACGCCGCGCGCGGCAGCATGAGCGTCGGCGAAAGCCAGGGCGGACTGCCGCCGGATCGCCTGGTCGAAAACGAGGCGTCGATTCTCAAGGACACACAACGCCTGATCGAAACCTGGCACGACCCCAAACGTCATGCCATGCGGCGCATCGTCGTCGCGCCCTGCTCGCCCTTCTCGGTGAGCCGCGACCTGATGCGCGAGTCGGCGGCACTCGCGCGCAGCTACGGCCGCAGTCATGGTATTTCGCTGCACACCCACCTCGCCGAGAACGACAGCGACATCGCCTACAGCCGCGAGAAATTCGGCATGACGCCGGCCGAATACGCCGAGTCGCTCGGCTGGGTCGGCAACGACGTATGGCATGCGCACTGCGTCAAGCTCGACACGCCCGGCATCGGGCTCTTCGCGCGCACCGGTACCGGCGTCGCGCACTGTCCATGTTCCAACATGCGTCTCGCGTCCGGCATTGCGCCTATCCCGGCCATGCGCGCGGCCGGCGTACCGGTAGGCCTCGGTGTCGATGGCAGCGCCTCCAACGACGGTGCGCACATGCTCGGCGAAGCCCGCCAGGCCATGCTGCTGGCGCGCGTCGGACACGGCCCGGCGGCGATGAGCGCCAGGCAAGCGCTCGAACTGGCGACGCTCGGCGGCGCACGCGTACTCGGCCGTGACGACATCGGCGCCTTGGCACCCGGCATGAGCGCCGACGTGGTGGCGTTTCCCGTTGATGGCCTGGACACCGCTGGCGCCGCCATTCACGATGCCGTCGCCGCACTGCTCTTGTGCACCGCGCAATCGGTGCGGCATTCGGTGATCAACGGCAAGCCGGTGGTCAGCGACGGTCAGTTGCTGCCGCTTGATCTGCCACCTCTTGTCGCCCGGCACAACCGGCTGGCGCGGCAACTGGTCGACCAGGTCGGCTAACCCGCGTCAGCGAATACATTCGAAAATCGGGCATCCGGATTATCCGGCGGACTCAATTTTTGCTGGTGATTTTTCACCATAGCGAGTAGGGTAAGTACAAGTTGGCACTCTATGACATCCGACATGGTCAAGATCCCCCCCCGAAGAAACGCCGCGCCATGACATTACCGGCCAAGCCTATTGCCGCCAGAGGAAAACCTCCCTCCAGCGACGTGCTCATCATCGGCATCGGCTGTTCGGCGGGCGGCCTTGAAGCGCTGGAAAAGTTCCTGCGCAACGTGCCGCCCGACAGTGGCATGGTCTTGGTCATCGTCCAGCATCTCGATCCCCTCCATGTCAGCGCGCTGCCCGGACTGCTGCAGCGCTTCACCCGCATGCCCGTGGTGGAAGTCGAGGACGGCATGGCGGTCGAGGCCGATCGTGTTCATGTCATTCCGCCGAACAAGGATCTGTCGCTGCTGCATGGCCGGCTGCATCTGCTCGAACCGTTCGCGCCGCGCGGCCTGCGTCTGCCGATCGACTTCTTCTTCCGTTCGCTGGCGGAGGAGCGGCAGGAGAGGGCGGTTGGCGTCATTCTCTCCGGCATGGGTTCCGACGGCGTTTTCGGCCTGCGCTCGATCAAGGAAAAAGGCGGGCTGACGCTGGTGCAGGAACCGGCCAGCGCCCAGGCCGAAAGCATGCCGCGCTGCGCCATCGAGGCCAGGGTGGCCGACATCGTTGCCCCGGCCGAGGTGCTGCCGCAGCGCATCATGCAGTTTCTGCGCCATCCGGCCGGCTTGCCGCAACAGGGCACGGCGGTGGACGGCGATGCGCTCAGTACCCTGGACCAGGTCGTCATCCTGCTGCGCGAGCGCAGCGGCAACGACTTCTCGCTGTACAAATCCAATACCCTGTACCGCCGCATCGAGCGGCGCATGGCCGTGCACCAGTTGGCCACCATGAAGGATTACGTGCGTTTCCTGCGCAGCAACCTGCAGGAACTCGACCTGCTGTTCAAGGAACTGATGATCGGCGTGACCAATTTCTTCCGCGATGCCGACGTCTGGGAGGCCCTGCGCACGAAGACCATCCCCGAACTGCTGGCCCGGAACCCCGACGGCAAGGCGCTGCGCGCCTGGTGCGCCGCCTGTTCCACCGGCGAAGAGGCCTATTCGCTGGCCATCGTCTTCAAGGAAGCGCTGGAAACCCTTAAGCCCGAGGCGCGCTTCACGCTGCAGATCTACGCCACCGACCTCGACCCGGACGCCGTTGACAAGGCGCGCAAGGGCCAATACCCGGACAACATCGTCGCCGATGTGTCGCCCGAGCGGCTGGCGCGCTACTTTGTTCCCGAAGAAGGCGGCGGTTACCGCATCGCCAAGGCCATCCGCGAGATGGTGGTGTTCGCCACACAGAACATTGCCAGCGACCCGCCCTTCACCAAACTCGACCTCCTCACCTGCCGCAACCTGCTGATCTATTTCGGTCCGCAACTGCAAAAAAGGCTGCTGCCGCTGTTTTATTACGCGCTCAACCCCGACGGCCTGCTTCTGCTCGGCAGCGCCGAGAGCATCGGCAACTTCGGCCATCTGTTCACGCCGGAGAACAACAAGGCGCGCATCTACCGCCGCCTTGACCAGTCGTTACCCGTTACCGGGCTGGATTTCCCCGGCCGGCCCACCCATGAAGCCTATCCGCCGATTGAAGCTGCACAGGCCGAACGCGGCGACAAGCTCGGACTGCTCACCGACCACCTGATCCAGCAGAACTGGGCACCCGCCGCCGTGCTGGTCAACGCCAACGGCGACATCGTCTATTTCAGCGGGCGCACCGGCAAATACCTGGAGCCGGCCGCCGGCGAGACCAATATCAACATCCACGCCATGGCCCGCGAAGGCCTGCGCGAGGCCTTGACGGGCATGGTGCGCAAGGCGCTGAAGGACCTGCAGCCGATCTGCCTCAATGGCCTGCGCCTGATTGACAGCCACGGCAGCACCCAGATCGTCGATGTCATTGTCCAGGCCGTCGACAAGCCTGACGCCTTGTGCGGCCGCGTTCTCATCGTCTTCAAGGATGTCGCCGCGCTGCCGCGCCGCAGGACGGGCAAGAAGGTAGCCACGGAGGCCATCGAAACGCTGCAGCAGGAGTTGCACCAGACGCGCGAAGCCCTGCAGGTGACGCACGAGGAAATGCAGACGACGGTCGAGGAGATCAAGTCGAGCAACGAGGAACTGCAATCGACCAACGAGGAACTGCAATCGACGAATGAAGAACTGACGACCTCGAAGGAGGAACTGCAGTCGCTCAACGAGGAGCTGCAGACCGTGAATGCCGAACTGCAATCCAAGGTCGACGACCTGACCTGGGTGCGCAATGACATGGCCAACCTGCTCAACAGCACGGAAATCGCCACCGTCTTCCTCGACAGCGAAATGCGGCTGCGCCGCTTTACCACCTACGCGACGCGGCTTTACAAGCTGATCCCGGGCGACATCGGGCGGCCCTTGTCGGACCTCGTCACCGACCTCGATTACCCGCAGCTCAGGACGGATGCGATGGCCGTGTTGAGCACGCTGGTCTTCAAGGAATTACAGGCGGCGACACACGACGGCCGCTGGTACCGGGTGCGCATCATGCCCTACCGCACCCAGGACAACGTCATCGACGGCGTGGTGATCACCTTCATCGACATCAGCGCGCTCAAGCAGCTCGAAGCCCAACTGATCAAGCGCGGTGACGGCGCATAGGGCGGGGAGAACAGCCATGAAGAAGAACTCCGACCTTTTACACGCCAGCAACTTGCGCCGGCAAGCCGAGGAAGCCCTCGCGCAAGCGCCGGCTGACGAAGCCTTGGCCGGTACCGAACAGGCGGAAGCTTTGCACGAGCTGAGGGTGCACCAGATCGAACTCGAACTGCAGAATGACGAGCTGCGACGAACCGGTGAAGCGCTGGTGGCCAGCGAGGAGCGCCTGCGCCTGGCGATGCAGGCCACCAACGACGTGATCTGGGACTGGGACGTGGTCACTGACCAGCAGACCTGGAGCGGTGCGGCAAGCGGCGTCTTCGGCTGGACCGACATTATTGAACGGCCGCAGACGGCGGCCTGGTGGCTGGAGCGGGTGCATGCGGACGATCGCGAACGGGTGGCCGAGAATTTCAACCAGGCACTGGGCGACGCAGAATGCCTGCACTGGGAAGATGAGTATCGCCTTCTTCATCTCGATGGCCACTATCTCACGGTCTTCGACCGCGGCCACATTGTACGTGACCAGAATGGTCGTGCCCTGCGCATGGTGGGTGCGATACAGGACATCACCCATCGCAAGCAAACAGAGGAATCCTTGCGAACGAAGGAGGCCATGCTGTCGCGCACGGAAAGGATCGCGCACATCGGCAGTTGGGAATGGCATGTAGCGACGGACACCGTGACATGGTCAGATGAGCTGTTCCGCATCTTTCAGAGGAACCCTGCCGATGGGGCGCCGTCCTTCGCAGAACATCCTGAGCTCTATATGCCGGAAGACTTCCAGCGACTGAAAAAAGCGGTTGAAGCGGCCCTGAGCGATGGCACAGCTTACGAGATTGAGTTACGCGCTATTCGTCAGGATGGTCAGGTCCGGGTGTGCCAGGCTCAAGGTATTGCGGAGAGGGGGCCTGACCACAAGGTCACGACACTCTTCGGATTATTGGAGGACGTGACGCAGCAGCGCAAAGTCGAGAACATCCGCGACTTCCTTGCCCAGACCAGCAGCACGACCAGCGAAGAGCCTTTCTTCCGCGCGCTGGCCCGGCAACTCGCGCAGACCCTGGAGATGTTCTACGTCTGCATTGATCGCCTCGAAGGCGACGGACTGATGGCGCGCACCCTGGCGGTTTGGTGTGACGGCCATTTCGAGGATAACCTCAGCTATGCGCTGAAGGACACCCCCTGCGGCGATGTCGCCGGCAAGAGCGTGTGCTGTTTCCCGGCCGGCGTCTGCGCGCTGTTCCCGCGCGACCCCGCACTGCAGGAACTGAAGGCCGAGAGTTATGTCGGTTCCACGCTCTGGAGCCACACCGGCCAGCCCATCGGCCTGATCGCGGTGATTGGCCACGAACCCATAAAGGACCGGGCCTTTGCCGAGTTGATCCTGAAGATTGTGAGCGTTCGCGCCTCAGGTGAACTGGAACGGTTGATGGCGGAAGAAAAGCTGAAAGAGAGCGAGAACCGTTTCGAAGACATCGCAACAGCATCGGCCGACTGGTTCTGGGAAGTGGATGCCAATGCTGTCTATACCTTCGTCTCGGCGGGGATAGAAGGTCTGCTGGGCTATACGCCGCAGGAAATCGTCGGTAAGACCCCCTTCGACCTGATGCCGCCCGATGAAGCGGCCAGGATGGGCGCCGAATTCGCAGGGATCGCCGGCAGACGAGAGGCTTTCCGCGATCTCGACAACATCGTGCTGCACAAGGACGGCAGCCCGCGTTATGTGCAGACCAACGGCGTGCCGATACTCGACGCCGACGGCGCACTGCTCGGGTATCGCGGGCTGGAACGGGACATCACTGAAAAGAACCGTTTGGATGAAGCATTGCGCGACAGCGAAGAATTGTTCCGTTCATTGACCGCACTGGCACCGGTCGGCATTTACCTGGCCGACACGAAAGGCGACTGTCTGTACGCCAACGCACGCTGGTGTGACATGGCAGGGATGGATATGCAGGACGCCCTCGGACAAGGGTGGGTCAAGGGCTTGCACCCGGACGATCGGGCCTGGGTATTTGCCAACTGGACGCAGATGGCGGAGTCCGAAGGGGTCTGGGGCTTCGAGTACAGATTCATGACGCCGACCAACCAGGTAACCTGGGTCTATGGCCTGGCCACCCCTCAACGGGATAGCTCCGGAAAAGTCATCCAGTTTATCGGCGTCAATCTGGATATCACCGAACGCAAAGCCGCCGAAGTCGAACTCGAACATCGTAATCACCTTGAAGAACTGGTCAGCATACGCACCGCCGAATTGAGCCAGGCAAAGGAAGCGGCCGAAGCGGCCAACCGGGCCAAGAGCAGCTTCCTGGCCAACATGAGCCACGAGATCCGCACCCCGATGAACGCCATACTCGGGATGACCCATA
>JAIFKU010000064.1 GCA_020049495.1 Accumulibacter sp. | reverse complement strand
CCGCAAGCCGCAAGCCGCAAGCCGCAAGCCGCAAGCCGCAAGCCGCAAGCTAGACGACGCCCTGCGGTCGTCGTCTTCACGGAGGTCTAACTCCGTGGTCGCGCCGACTAAAGCCCAAGTTGTTTCTAATCCCGCGTCGGTAGGAGATATTCCCGTCGTCGGTATCGGTTGCTCCGCCGGCGGCCTCGACGCGCTAGAGAAGTTTTTCCGCCACACGCTCGCCACCAGCGGTATAGCCTACGTCGTCATCCAGCACCTCGCGCCCAAGAGTGCCAGTGCCTTGCCGGAACTTTTGCAGCGGTTCACCTCGATGCACGTCAGCGAGGCAATCGACGGCGTTGGCATCAAGCCGAACAGCGTCTATGTGATCCCCCCCAACAAAGACATCTCCTTGCTGCACGGCAAGTTAAGACTTCTCGATCCGACAGAGAAGCACGGCTTGCGTCTGCCTATCGACTTCTTCTTCAAAACGCTGGCCGCAGATCGGAAGGACAAGTCCATTGGCGTCATCCTCTCGGGCATGGGATCGGACGGGACGTTTGGGCAGCGCGCCATCAGGGAAGCTTGCGGGCTGACTCTTGCGCAGGAACCGTCCAGTGCCTCTGCCGACGCCATGCCACATAGTGTCATATCTTCCGGCTTGGCGGACATCGTGGCCCTCCCTGAAGAACTGCCGGCGCAAATCGTGGCCTATTTGAAACATCCTGCGATGACGCTTGACACGCTGCCTAATGAAGGGATGTTTCAAGGCGAACTCGAAAAGATCATCGTCCTGCTGCGCCACCAATGTGGGGCCGACTTCTCACTCTACAAAACCCAAACGATCACTCGCCGGGTGGAGCGGCGGATCGCCCTGCACCACCTCGCCGATATCAGGGCTTATGTGCGCTACCTGCGCGACAATCCCCACGAGGCGCAGTTGCTCTTGAAGGAGCTTTTGATCGGCGTGACCAACTTTTTCCGCGACCCCGACGTATGGGAGTACCTGCGAACCACAGCGATCCCTGCGCTCTTGGCGGCGCGGCCCGAAGGCACGACGTTGCGGGCGTGGGTGCCGGCCTGTTCCAGCGGTGAGGAAGCCTACTCGTTGGCGATGGTTTTCAAGGAAGTTCTGGCGCAGGTCGATCCGGGCGAGCGCTTCCAGTTGCTGATCTACGCGACCGACCTTGATCCGGAAGGCATCGACAAGGCGCGCAAGGCTTTCTATCGCAGCGCCATTGCCACTGACGTTTCCCCGGAACGGCTGGCCCGTTTCTTCGTGCAAGAGAGCAATGGCTATCAGGTCAAGAAAGAAATCCGCGAAATGGTGGTGTTCGCGAATCAGAACGTGGCTTCCGACCCGCCCTTCACCAAGCTCGACATTCTTTGCTGCCGCAATCTGCTCATCTATTTCCGCGCGCAACTGCAAAACAAGCTCCTGCCCCTGTTCCACTACTCGCTGAACGACAAAGGGCTTCTGCTGCTCGGCAGTGCCGAGTCCATCGGCAATTTCAGCCATCTATTTTCGCCTGTCAATCAAAAGGCACGACTCTACCAAAGGATCAACAACGTGCAGCCCAAGCCCGCAGTCGAGTTTCCGGGAAAGGTGCCGGTGCCCACAGGAACTCCCAGTCCTTCCACGGAACCGATGCCCGCACACGGAGAAGATACCGGGCGGATGGCAGAACAGTTGCTCCTTCAGAACTACGCCCCTGCCGCCGTGCTGGTCAATGCCGACGGCGACATTCTTTTCATCAGCGGACGTACCGGAAAATACCTCGAGCCAGCGGCAGGCAAGACCAATAACAATATCTACGCCATGGCACGTGAGGGGCTGCGCGAAGTCCTGACGGGCGTTATCCACAAGGCGCTGCGTGAGCAACTGGCTATTCACCTGAATGGCTTGCGCGTCGGTACCAATGGCGGCACCCAGACGGTCGATGTTTCCGTGCAGGCGATTGATAAACCCAAATCGCTGCGCGGACAGGTGCTCATTGTCTTCAAGGATGTCGCTGCGCTACCGGCCCGACGCAAGACTCGCAAGAAAGTCGATGGGGATGCCAACGAAGCTCTGACACAGGAACTGCAACAAACGCGTGAGGCGTTGCAGGTCACGCACGAAGAAATGCAAACCTCCGTGGAGGAATTGAAGTCGAGCAACGAGGAACTCCAATCCACCAACGAGGAATTGCAATCCACCAACGAAGAACTGACCACCTCCAAGGAGGAGTTGCAGTCCTTGAATGAGGAATTGCAGACCGTGAATACCGAACTGCAATCCAAGGTGGAGGATCTCGTGTGGGTGAAGAACGACATGACGAACCTGATCAACAGCACGGAGCTTGCCACCATATTTCTCGACAACGAAATGAAGGTGCGACGCTTTACGCCACATGTCGAGAGCTTCTTCAAACTAATCTCTAGCGACATTGGGCGGCCACTGTCGGATATCACCAGCGACCTCGATTACCCGCAGCTGAAGAGCGAGGCAACGGAAGTGCTGCGCACGCTGGTCTTCAAGGAAGGGAAGGTCGGCACCCACGATGGCCGCTGGTATCGGATGCGCATCATGCCTTACCGAACGCAGGACAATGTGATCGACGGTGTGGTCATCACGTTCATGGATATTAGCGAGTTCAAGAAATCCGAAGGAACAATGTCCAATCGCGGCGCGTAACCCGTTCGGGCAGACAGGGGAATCGTCATGGCGAAGAGCGACAAAACATACGAACCAGCGGAACTGCGTCGGCTTGCCGAAGAGCGAGTGAGCAACAAAAAAACATCGCTACCGTCAGGAGAGGTCGATAGTCAGCGCCTGATCCATGAACTCGAAGTGCACCAGATTGAACTGGAGATGCAAAATGATGCCCTGAAAAAAGCGCACGAAGAAACGCTGGATGCACTAAGCCGGGAAACCAAGATCAAGGCGCATCTGGAAGAACTGGTCGCCGCACGCACCGCCGATCTGGCGCTGGCCCTTGATGCCGCCGAAGCCGCCAGCCGCGCCAAAACCCGCTTTCTCGCTGTCATGAGCCACGAACTGCGCACCCCAATTAACGGCATGATGGGGATGACCGATTTGGCGCTGCGCCGCGCTACCGATGCCCAGCAGATCAACTGGCTGAACAAGGGCAAGGTGTCGGCACAGCATCTGCTCGACGTCATCAGCGACATTCTCGACATCGCCAAGATCGAATCCGGGCGACTGGCGCTGCAAGAGACTGATTTTTCGCTTGGCCAAACCATTGCCGAGGTTATCGATCTGCAGCGAGCGACGGCGGAAAGAAAGGGCCTGAATCTGGTAGTGCAGATCGCGCCGGACCTGCTTGCAACTCTGCGTGGTGATGCCCTGCGGCTGAAACAGATATTGATCAATTTCGTCGGCAACGCAATCAAGTTTTCTGAAAATGGGCAGATTACGGTGGCCGCCGGTATTGCCAAGGAGGACGGCGCGGGCGTGTTGTTGCGACTGGAGGTTGTCGATCAGGGAATGGGGTTGAGCAAGGAACAGCAAGCGCAACTGTTCCACGCCTTCACGCAGGTGGATGACTCGATGACCAGAAAGGCGGGCGGCACGGGCCTCGGGCTGGCAATATCCAAACAACTGGCGCACTTGATGGGCGGCGAGGTGGGCGTGATCAGCGTGCCCGGGCAGGGCAGCACCTTCTGGGCCACCATCAGAGTGGCACGCAGCGCGATTGCGCTAACACCGCACTCGGCAATCACCGAATCGCCACGCGAGGCCCTGCTGCAACACGCTGTCGGAGCCCGTGTGCTGGTGGTGGAAGATGAGCCGTTCAATCAGGAAATCGCCCAGTGCATGCTCGGCGACGCCGGCCTGTTTTCAGACATCGCCAACGATGGTCAGGAAGCCGTCGACTGTGTGCGCACGGGTAATTACGCGCTGATTCTGATGGACATGCAGATGCCGGTGATGAATGGTCTGGAGGCCACCCGTGCCATCCGCGCCATGCCCGGCAAGGCGACGTTGCCGATTGTGGCGATGACCGCCAACGCCTTCGATGAAGACCGCGAGAAATGTCTGGCCGCCGGCATGAATGATTACATCAGCAAGCCGGTCACCGCGGATGTGCTTTACGGCTGCTTGTTAAAGTGGTTGCGGAAGTCGGGAAGCCTAAGCTCTACGTAATTGGGCATTTTTCCTGCGTCCGAACGAGGTCCTTCGAGGGTTCGGCCCTGCGGCAGCTTTTTTTGGAGTTCACCGGTTATTGGGTATGACAATGTCAGCAGGCGGCTTTCAGTTTACTGCTGCCATAGCATTGGATAGTCGCTACGTCCGTTGATGGCCGGGAGAACTCATTGGAATTCTAGACCCGAATGGCCGGAATCCCATGTCTTTCCGCCTTTGTAATTTCATTCTCCAAGCCTGTTTTGCACAAGGCTGAGAACTATTACTTTAGGTTCCGATGAGTCGCGCCAACCCACACTGGAAAGCTGATAGCCGATCAAACGCTTTCCGGTTCCTTCGCTTCATCTTCCGGCTGGCTGACAAAGCGTGACATCAGCATCCCCAGCTCGTAAAGCAGGCACAGCGGAATGGCCAACATGAGCTGGGAAATCACGTCCGGCGGCGTGAATATGGCGCCGACGACAAAGGCGCCGACGATCACGTAAGGCCGCCATTCCCTGAGTGTGGCGAGCTTGACGACACGCATCTGGACGAGAACGATGACCACCACCGGCACTTCGAAAGTCACTCCGAACGCGATGAAGGTACTCATGACAAAGGAGAGATATTTTTCAATGTCGGTCATCCAGGCCACCCCCTCCGGCGCGACCTTGGCCATGAATCCGAATACTGTGGGGAAAACCAGAAAATAGGCGAACGCCATGCCGACGAAGAACAGGACGACGCTGGCCGTCACCAGCGGCAGAGCCAGCCGTTTTTCGTGGACATACAGGCCCGGTGCGACGAAGGCCCAGACCTGGTAAAGAACGTAAGGCAGGGCAATCAGGAAAGCCACCATCAGCGCCACTTTCATCGGCACCAGAAAGACACCGACAACATCGGTGGCAATCATCTGCCCGCCCTGTGGCAGGCTTGCCAGCAGAGGCTGCGCGAGCAGCGCGTATAATTCCTTGGCCCAGGGAAAGAGGCAGACAAACACGATGCCGATGGCGAGCAGCGCCCGGATCAGCCGGTCGCGCAGCTCGAAGAGGTGCGAGAGAAAGGACTCTTCGGGCAGATTCATGCGCGGGTCAGACCCTGGCTGCCGGACTGGCAGATTCTGCCGGGCCAGCGGCGTCGCCGGGCACGACGGCGGTCACTGCCGGCGTTTCGGAAAGGGCCAGCGCGTCGGCTGTCGGCGCCAGATCCTGAACGTAGGTTTGTGCCGACTGAACCGTCTCATCGACCGTCTGTTCAACCGTCTGCATCTCGCTGCTGATGCTGCGTTCGAAACTGCGCGCCGATTCCTGCATGTCGGCTTGCATTTTCTTCAGCTCGTCGAGCTGCAGTTCACGGCTGACGTCTGCCTTCACATCGTTGACATAACGCTGCAAACGCCCGAACAGAAGCCCGGCCGTGCGCGCCACCTTGGGCAGACGCTCAGGCCCGATCACCACCAGGGCGACGATGGCAATGACCATCAGTTCGGAGAAGCCAATATCAAACATAGTGAGGAGTGAGGAGTGAGGAGTGAGGAGTGAGGAGAAAGAGCCTGAACCGTGACCGGTTTTACTCCTCACCCTCACCCCTCACTCTTCACGATTTGGTTTTCTCCTTGACCTCGCCCTCAATGGTTTGCCCGCCACTGACCTGCTGAGGCGGAACGGCATTGGGCGCCTTTTCCTCGGCCGTCTTCATGCCTTCCTTGAAACCCTTGACCGCACCGCCGAGATCCTCGCCGATGTTGCGCAGCTTCTTGGTACCGAAGACGAGCATGACGATGACCAGAACGATCAACCAGTGCCAGATACTGAAACTACCCATGATAGTGTCTCCTTAAACCCGTTTGAGCATCGGGCCGACCGGGTCCGGTCCGCCAACGATGTGCGCATGCAGGTGCCCAACCTCCTGCTGCCCGATACGCCCAGAATTGATGATCACACGAAATCCGTCCGGACTGCCATTTTCTTTTGCCAGCTGGTCGGCTACGGCAAGCATCCGGCCCAGCACCGGGGTATCGACTTCGCTGACCGTCGCCAGCGAAGTGATGTGGCGCTTGGGTATGACCAGAATATGTACCGGACGTTGCGGATTGATATCGTGAAAGGCGAAGACCTCATCGTCTTCGTATGCTTTGCGCGACGGAATTTCGCCACGCACGATCCTGCAGAACAGACAGTTGTCCATAGTGGCTTATTTGGCTGGCCTGGATTTCTTCTCGTCAATCCCGGAAATCCCTTCGCGACGGCGCATTTCCTGTGAAACGTCCTCGATCCCCATACCGTAAAAGGCCAGCAGCACCATCACGTGATAAATCAGGTCAGTAGATTCCCAGACGATATTCAGGCGCTTGCCATCCTTGGCGGCCATGATCAGTTCGGCACTTTCCTCGCCGATTTTTTTCAGGATGGAATCGGGACCGTTGGCAAACAGCTTGGCGGTATAGGAGGTTTCCGGATCGGCATGACGACGTGACGCCAGCGTCTCGGAAAGGCGATGCAGGATGTCGTGAGTAGTCATTTTGCGGAGATTTCCTTGGGCCAATGAAAAGTGCGCTGCAGCCCTGAAGTATAGCCATCTGTTCAGTCAGATCATTCTCTGGCGATACATTTAACTACACAACAAGCGTTCAGCGATTATTCTACATCAGCCCACGCCTGATTCCATCACAGCACTGCAATGGAACCGGCAGAATGCCGGTCATGAACGAGGAGGAGAGACAAGTCCTTGGCAGCACCTGAATGCAAGTTGCCCTTGAAGGCCATCCATTGAGACCAGATCCGGATACTTCATGATTCCATAACGATTCCTTCTTCAATCATTTTTGCAATCTCGTCGGTATCAAACCCTAGTTCAGATAGTATTTCACGACTGTGTTCACCGAAAGAAGGTGCTGGCCTATAGAAGCCAAGCGGGGTTTCACTCAATTTTAGAGCCTCTACAACCACCTTGTAGTGACCGCCGTATTTGGATTCCGCTTCCTTCACAACATCGCTGGCGATGATCGCCGGATCTTCAAGTGCCTGCTGCAGACTTCTTACCGGTGCGCAAATAATTCCGGCACTGGAAACAATTTTCAAGGCATCTTCGGTTGAATACAAGCATACCGATGCTGCCAACGCAGAAACAAGCTCATCGCGATGATCCAGTAAACCGCGTTGCGTAATGAACTCGCCTATTTGCTCAAATATGCCGAGTTTTTTGGCCAGAATACTGACTTTTTCGGCCGGCGAAATACTCATTGCAATAGCCCCGTCCGAGGTTTTGTAAATTGCATAGGGAGCCGCTTGGTGAACATGCGCGACACCCGCGCTACTGCGCGTGAAAACCGGATCCACATTGAGCGCATAAGAGGCCTCTTGCGCCATCAAATGCATTGCCGATGACATCATGTCGGCCCGAACCCATTGGCCTGAGCCGGTTCGATCGCGATGCCGTACGGCAGCCAATATCCCAGCCACACATTGCATGGACGTATAGGCATCAATTGCATAAGTACCTACGGGAACAGGGTTAGACCCTGATGTTCCCGTCAGCATGGTAATTCCCGAAAGGGCTTGAATAATCAGATCCTGCCCAGGAGCATCGCGCGAGGGGCCGAATAAATCATAGGCTGAAATTGAACAATAAATGAGACCTGGTTTCCTGGCTTTCAACTGCTCATAACCAAATCCGAGACGATCAAGAACGCCCGGACGGTAGTTTTCAATCACCAAATCACAGTTCTCGACCAGACGATGTGCAATCTCTTTCCCAATATCGCTTTTCAAATCCAGCGCTATCGTTCGCTGATTTCTGTTCAAGGTCACAAAATAAGGGCTGATGCCATCAAACCGTCCATCATGATCACGAACGGCATAGCGATTAAGATCTCTGGTCGGAGCTTCAATCTTGATAACATCCGCCCCGAACGCTCCAATATACTGAGCGGTCAACGGGCCAGCCGCGTAATGAGTAAAGGCGATCACTTTCAAGTCCGACAAAACACCA
>JAIFKU010000165.1 GCA_020049495.1 Accumulibacter sp. | reverse complement strand
TGACACCCGGTCAGGTGGCCGATATCGCCCATCAATTGAGCGTCAAGCCCGAAGAAGTCATCGAGATGGAAACCCGGCTTTCGGGGCACGATCTGGCGCTCGAAACCGGCAATGACGACGAAGATGCTTTTGCTCCTATCGCCTATCTTGAAGACAGCCGCAGTGAGCCAACACGGGTGCTGGAATCTCGTGCCGTCGATCATCTCCACGGTGAAGGTCTGCAAATGGCGCTGGCCGGCCTCGACGAACGCAGCCGCCGCATTGTTGAAGCACGCTGGTTGAGTGATGATCCGGCCACACTGCACGATCTGGCTGACGAGTTCGGTATTTCAGCCGAGCGTATTCGCCAGATCGAAACCAAGGCCATGCAGAAAATGCGTGCCAGTCTTGCCCCGCTGGTCGCCACCGCCTGAGCGGAGCGTACAGAATAAAGGCCGTTCAGCCTGCGCTGAACGGCCTTTATTCTGGCCGGAAGGATTCTCACACGGTAAAGGCCTGTTCCTATTCATTGTCATCACAGACGCGCCGTCATCTCTCGGCGAAGGTGCAGGCCATGACGGCCTTTCTCGGTGAGTGGTTCGCCAAGCAGCCGGACATGACGTTCTGAGGAAAGGCTGATTTATTCGTCACCGGAATGACGGATTTGGAATATTTCAGCGTTTTCCTAAGCCCTGCCGCCTGCGAAGAGTGCTTGTTGGCAGGAGTCCACTATCCGTTGCTCAGAGCTGATAAGCCGCTTGCTGCGACAATTCCGTCTTCAAATGACTTGGCTCCGGATACGCCGATTGCCCCGACATAGACACCATCCCTGATAATCGGCACGCCGCCTTCCGAACAGATAATGTCCGGTAGCGACAACACGCCCAAATTCCCGGCCAACAATCTCTCTTCGAACTCCTTGGTGGGCCGCTGGTAAAGTATGGCGACTCTGGCCTTCTGTTGGGCAACGGCAACTGAAGCCTTTTGTGCCCCATCCATGCGCTCCAGCGATACCAGAAACCCGCCATCGTCGACCACGGCAATCACAAGCTTCAAGTTGTTTTGTGCAGCGGCGTGCTTGGCTGCCGCAGTCATGCGATTTGCATCTTCAAGAGTTAACATGTTTGCTCCACAAGGATTGAAGGGATTGGGAATACTGGCCTGTTTATGCGACTGATTCAGATCAGTTGGGAGTAGATCGCCCGGATGTCGGTCTTGCTCATCGGGCGCGGGTTGTTGTCGAGCAGGCGCGTTACTTTCGCGGCGCCTTCGACCAGCGTTTCCAGATCCGCCCCGGTGATGTTCCAGCGCTTGAGGTTGGATGGAATCTCCAGATCACGGTTTAGCGCAAACAGGCTGTCGATCATTGCCGTTGCGGCCTGTGCGTCGTTCTGCGACGAGACATCAAGCCCCATGGCAATGGCGATATCGCGGAACTTTCCTTCGTTGCCCACGCTGTTGAAGCGCATCACGTAAGGCAGAAGAATGGCGTTGGAAATGCCGTGCGCAATGCGGTATTTTCCCCCGAGCGGATAAGCCAGCGCATGTACGGCCGTGGTGCTCGAGGTGGCGATGCACATGCCGCCGTACATTGCACCGAGCAGCATGTCGTGGCGTGCTTCGAGGTCGCTGCCATGGGTAAAGGCACGGCGGATGCTTTGCGAGATCAGGGTGATGGCCTTGAGCGCGAAGAGTTCGCTGAACGGATTGCCTTTTTTCGAGGTGTAGCACTCGATGGCATGTGTGAGGGCATCCATGCCGGTGGACGCCGTGATCGCCGGCGGCAGGCCAATGCTCATCTGCGGGTCGAGGATCACACAGTCGGGCATGAACTTGGGGCTGACGATGCCGACCTTGAGTTCATCCTCGGGCACCAGAAGTATGCTGTTGGGCGTGGCTTCGGAACCTGTACCTGCTGTGGTGGGCACCATCAGCGTAGGCAGGCCGCGCCGGGCGATCGGTGCCTTGTTGAGCAGGTCGCGCAACGAAACGTCGTTGTTGAGCAGGACAGCGATGATCTTGGCGACGTCCATTGCGCTGCCGCCACCGATTCCGATGACCAGCCCGCAGGCGTGTTTTCTGGCCGCTACGAGAATGGCTTCGACCTGGCCGACCTCAGGCTCGGGCGGGGTGTCGTCAAGGACGGTTACGGTCACCCCGGCCGCTTCCAGCAGGGCTTTGGGGCGATTGATCAGGCCGGCGCGGGCGACCCCCCGATCGCTGATGATCAGAACCTGGGTGGCAGCAAAATCGGCCACGACGTCCGTGATGCTGTCAATGCTGCCTGGCCCGGCAATGATGCGACCGGGGCACAACAGGGAATAAGTACTCATGAGTTCAACTCCTGCAGAAAAGGGGAAAAGGACTAAAAATCCGAGGGGTCAGCCAAAGTATTATTGATTGTTTTTATCAATTATCTATGTATATAATGATCGAATCAATCTTTTTTAATGTGCTGATCATGAAAATGCTTATCGTAGCTGACGATCTCTCGGGTGCAGCGGACTGCGCTGCTGGATGTGTACAGTCGGGTTTGCGCACTCTTGTGCAGCTTGATGTGGAAGCGGATACCGACGGTTTTGACGTGGTGTCTGTCGACGCCGACAGCCGGCGCCTGCCGGCGGCGGAAGCGGCGGAGCTTCATTTTGCATTGCTGCAGCGTTTGTTGAAGTTGCGACCGTCCCTGTTGTACAAGAAGATCGATTCCACCCTGCGCGGATCATTTGTGCGCGAACTCATCGCCACGGCGCAACTTACGGGAACACCGATCCTTGTACCGTCCTTCCCGGCCATGGGCCGCACGATGGTCGATGGACAGTTGTTCGTGAAAGGTGTGCCGCTGAAGGATACCGAAGTATGGAAAAACGAGGCGCGCAGTGGCCCGTCTGCCCTTCCGGCCATGCTGGAGGTCGTCGGTTTCAAACCCGTGCTTGTTAGCTTGAGCCAGGTCAGGGGCGATCCCGTCGCGTTGCGGGCTGCTTTTGAAGCCCATACGGGCGTGCCGGATTGCGCGATCGTGTGCGATGCCGAATCGGAAGACGATCTGGCGCGCATTGCACGCGCCACTGTCCCGCTGGCCAGCCGTTGCCTCCTGGTAGGTTCAGGCGGCTTGATGCGTCATCTACCCGCGGCGCATGGGCTGTCCGGCCAGAGCAGCGAGTTGCAGCGCCAACAAACAGGTGCCGGCTCGGTACTGACCGTGGTTGGCAGCGTGTCAAGCGCATCACGTCTGCAATGCAAGCATGTCGCACAAACGGCGCAAACCGAACCCTACACGGTCGACCCCCAGATTCTTCGTGCAGGCACGGCACATCCCCGGTGGACGGAAATTCAGCAATTTGTGGCAACTGCGATTTCACGTGGCGAGGATCTGGTCGTGACCATCGGAGGTTCCTCGCCTGATCTGAGCGAAGGACCGCAGCTTGCCGCTTCACTGGCCCGCCTCGTCGCACCTGCTTTGGATCAGGTGGGCGGACTGATCCTTACCGGCGGGGAAACTGCCCGGGCCATTCTGGCCGGATACGGAGTGCATGCACTCGAACTCGTTGGCGAACTTGAGGCCGGCATTCCCTTGTCCTATACCCAGAATGCGCGGCGCCTCCCCGTCATTACCAAAGCCGGCGCCTTCGGCGGGGAAGACTGCCTGTCGCGCGCCTGGCAGTTACTCAAATCAATCCTTTAAACATCTTTCCAGAGCAATTTCATATGCCCTCTTCTTACCGCCCGGTCATTGGCATCACCATGGGCGACGCCGCAGGCGTTGGCGCCGAAATCATCATGAAGAGCCTGCGCCAGCAGAACGTTTATGATCGCTGCCGACCGGTGGTCATCGGCGACGCCGCCCGCCTGCGCCTGGCGGGCACGCTGATCGGTGGCAAGGCCCCCGAAGTACGCATTGTCGCCTCGCCCGAGCAGGCCCGTTACGAGTGCGGCACGGTCGATTGTATTGATCTGGGGCTCATCCCGCCCGATCTGCCCTTCGGCCAGCTTTCTCCGATTGCCGGCGACGCGGCATTCCGCTATATCGAACGTGCGGTAAGTCTCGCCAAGCTTGAACAGATTGATGCCATCTGCACGGCACCCTTGAACAAAGAAGCCCTGCATGCAGGAGGCCACAAGTTTCCCGGGCACACTGAATTGCTCGCCTCCCTGACCGGCACGCCCGAGGTTTCAATGATGCTGGTGGCTCCCAATCTGCGGGTGATTCACGTGACCACCCATATTGGCCTGATCGATGCCATTGCCCGCATCGAGCCCGGTCTGGTTGCACGCACCATCGAGCGCGCTGATGTGACGCTCAAGCGCTCCGGTATGGTCGCTCCGCGCATCGGCGTTTGTGCGATCAACCCGCACGCCGGAGAAGGCGGCCTGTTCGGTCATGGCGAGGAGGCCGAAAAGATTGTCCCGGCGATCGAAGCCTGTCGTGCGCGAGGAATGAATGTGGAAGGTCCGTTACCTGCGGACACGCTATTCTTCCGCGCCGGACGGGGTGACTTTGACGTGGTGGTGGCGATGTACCATGATCAGGGACACGGCCCGGTGAAAGTCATGGGTGTGGAACATGGAGTCAACATTACCGTGGGCTTGCCCGTAATACGTACCTCGGTAGACCACGGCACGGCGTTTGACATAGCGGGTAAGGGCGTGGTCGATGAGCGCAGCATGCTCGAAGCCCTGCGCCAGGGCATAGAACTGGCGACCGTGCGCAAGCATTGACCGATCCTCCGGTCTGATCGGATCTCACGATAGTCCTGCCCGAGGTTTCCAGACGTTCAGATGGCAAGCAAAACACTCCTGCGCAGACAAGCCATTCTGGAGCTTACCCAGGCTGCAGGTCACGCCCAGATCGACGCACTGTGCAGACGCTTCGGGGTATCCGAACCAACGATACGCCGTGATCTTTCAGGCCTTGCCGAACAAGGCCTGCTCATGCGCACGTATGGTGGCGCTGCCGTTCACAGCACCCGTCATGAGGTCGAAACGCCGCTGGAACAAAGGCGTGCGCAGAACAGCCTGCGCAAGGAAGCAATCGCCCGTTCGGCGATTGAACTGGTCAGGGACGGTGAAACCTTGCTGCTTGACGGCGGCACCACTATTGAGGCCTTCGCACAGGCCCTGCTTGGCCGCAGCCGGCTGACCATCTACACCGTCAATCTGTTTGCTCTGCCCGTGCTGATGAAAATAACGGAATCGCGTCTCCATCTCCTGGGCGGGAAAGTACGGCCGGCGAGCATGTCCACCCTGGGTTCCCAGACGCTGGCAGCACTTTCGCGTATCACGGTTGATCGTGCATTCCTGAGCGCGGACGGGGTTGTTGCGGATTACGGGCTTTGCGAAGCCACTCCGGAACAGGCATGGCTCAAGCAGTGCATGGCCGACCGCGCAACGGAAGTGATCGTGCTGGCCGACTCGAGCAAACTCGGCATGGCATCGCAACAGCACTGGACTTCATTCACGCGCCCCTGGATGCTGGTCACCGACAGCAAGGCAAGCACGGAACAACTTGCGCCATTCGAGGCCAAGAGGATGATCAAGCTGCGGGTCGCGCCGATGACTACCGAGGAAAACCAGAACTCCGCCCCTGAGGCACGGGAGCCTTAGAGAATTGCTGATTTATTCGTCACCCCGGCGAAAGCCGGGGTCCAGTTCGTTGATTCTTCTGGCTCTGCACTTCCTTCGGTCGGATTCCGGCCTTCGCCGGAATGACGGATTTGGAATACTTCAGCGTTTCCTTAGCAGCGTCTTGTCACTTCAGGTTCAAGCTCTGGAAAAGCTCATGCAGAACGTGCTTTTCTAAACTCATCACGCGATCGCGGCGCTCGTAGGGATAGCGGGTGACGGCAATCGCGGCCAGGTCCAGACAGCTGTCCAGTACGCTGCGGTTCAGCTTGGCATCATGGGAGAGATTGAGCAATTGCACCGAGAGGTCGCGCAGACGGTGCAGTTTTTCCGGATCGGGCCGGGTATTCAATAGGTCACTGACGAATTTTTCAGCCGCAGCGATGCTGATGACTTCTTCTCCATCCGCCTGGTTGTATAAGTCTGCCAGATGACGGGTAAGGCACTCGTAGAAGATGCTGATCTCTGCTGGCTGAGTCACACCATCTGCCCACATGACCTCAATCAAGGGTATCAGAGGCAACAAATAGATAGTCTCCGGCGTGAAACCCAATTCGCCAGCCAGCGTTTCGAGAGAATTATTCCATACCATAGAAAGCAGTCAGAACAAGAATTTGAAAGACGAGAACCGTACCTTAATGATTACGCACCTCAAGGCAATCCTTAAAGCCCGGGTTATTTGCAGATTTCCAGCGTCAGCGCCGACTGGCTCATGTCGGGTCTGATTCCACAAAGTCTACGTTCGCTTCATGGAACATGGCCAGCGATTCTGTCATATCGTCCTTCCAGCGAGTGAGGAAATCTTCACTCGGCGGAGGACACACCACGCGTTTGATACCCTCCTGAACGATCTGGGCTGCGCAACGTGCGCAGGGTGGGTGGGTGGTGTAGATGGTGCATCCGGCCAAGTCCCGTTTGGCGAAAGACATGGCGTTCTGCTCGGCGTGCAGGACGCGCCGGTACTTTCGCTCGCGGTCATCATAAATTGACGGGTCGTCGTCCGTCCCCGCCGGGAAGCCATTGAATCCAATCGACACGATTCGCTTGCCGTCGGTAATGACCGCACCGACTTTGCTTGACGGATCTTTGCTCCATCCTGCAACGAGTTGCGCCATAAGCAAAAAACGATGATCCCAGTTAGTCATCGAACACGCCTCATGTACCGTTCAAGTTGATGGTTTGCGCTAGTCTAGCTCAGGAAGCCTGTTGCAGCACCAGAAAAAGCTGGCCCCATGGCCCCTATCTTCAAAACCTGGCTTGATCCGGGCCTTTCCCCTGTTCCTAAACCAGTTCAAGTTAATTTCGAGCATATCTCAGTCGGGTTTCTCATCAACCAACAGGCTGCTGGCCTCGTCTTTCCCTAATTATTTGTCGCTACTTCGATACGATTACGCCCCAGCGCTTTGGCACGATAGAGCGCCATATCTGCCAGACGTAACAAGTCTTCCGGAACACAGCTCGATGAGGGATTCACACTCGCCACGCCAAAACTGAAAGTGACGATGCCAGCAAGCGTTTCCCCGTGAGGAATAGCCAGGGACCAGACCGCTCGTTGAATTCGGCCAGCAGTTTCCAGCGCAGATTGCACGGTGCTATCCGGCATCAATAGAACGAACTCCTCACCGCCATAGCGAGCAGCCAACTCTCCCGAACGTCGCACTTGGCTTATGAGGATATTTGCGAGGGAGCGCAGGCAATCGTCCCCAGAAAGGTGACCGAGGTGGTCGTTAAAATGTTTGAAGTGATCGACGTCGAGCATAATCAACGCCAAAGGAAAGCCAGAACGTTTAGCGCGATTCCATTCCTGCAGGAGGGTAGTGTCGAAATTGCGACGGTTGGCAATACCGGTAAGTCCATCAGAGTTGCCAAGCAACTCCAGCTTGAGATTGGCCAATTCAAGCTCATGGGTGCGTTCTTCAATCAAAGCTTCAAGCCGGCTGTTCCGCTCCTGCAATCCCTTGAGTGGATAGACCTCTCCATCCTGCACGAGATGATAGGGGATAGATATGCCACTGTGCGCAATTTTCCAGTCATCACCTTCATTCCGGAAAATCAGTACCAACCGGGCTGTTTCATTGGACAGGATGTGATCTGAAATAGGTAGGTGAATATGGAAGAAAGCGGTGACCACGACGACGTCACCACTCAAGTCCTGCATCGAAAGGTCAAGCATCTCGATACGAATACGGCCGGGAACTTGTGAAAAATCCTGACGAGTGATTCTGGCCCACTCGTCCCTGTCTTTGACAAGGAAATTGCCGCCGCCGGTGTAACCACTAAAATCATTGCTGAAGCGCGTGATTAGCCGATCGTCTCGAGATGCATACATTTCGATGTATTCGTCGAACAAAGATCGAATAAGCCGGTGGCGCTCAGTTTGCATAGGATTGGTGATCTTCTTGAGTAGCAATAAAACAACCTGAAAACAGTGTGACTTAAGCGCCCCGAAGGAAGTACCCTTGGGGTGCCGGAATCCGACCGAAGGAAGTGCAGAGCCAGAAGAATCAACGAACTGGACCCCGGCTTTCGCCGGGGTGACGAATAATCAGCCTTTCCTTAGCTTGGCTGGTTGTGGCCGATTGTACTCCAACGTGACCGCCGGTCGTAAGACGAGCAGGTCCTTGGAAGTACTGGTGGCAGTCGCGGAACCGAACCACGAACACGCGGAGGATTTTCACCCTCTGTGACAAACGGCAGCCTATAGCAAGGCTTACAGACCGTCACAAAACCACTCAATACTCGCAACAGACAACTCATCCGGCAATCGTTACTCTTTAACCGTTGCTTCAGCATCCCCTGCTGGCAATGTTTGACCCTCCCTGATCCATCGCAAAGATGGAATCTTTAATCCCATGCCCAACCGGTGTGGGATTTTTTTGTCTAATGAATTTGGGGAGTGATCGCGATGGGTTTGCTTGGCACTTGATGTCGGGGAAGACTGGAAAATGCCGGCCAGGAAGAGATTTCGGCGTGGCATTTGCCTCGAGTCCCGGAGGGCACGATTCCGCAGGCTCCGTCGGGATCGGTCATGCTCCCCTGATCCTTCCGTGAACCTTCTGCAACGCGCCTTTCAACGCGTCCAACCCGCCCAAGTGGGAAAATTCCTGGAACAACTGTTCGTTTAGGCCGCCTCGGGTCGAATACTCGTGCCGCAGCGTGCCAAGCGGCTTGTGCGAGGACTTTATCGCAATATCCGAAAGGCTCGCGAACAGTCTTGCCACATACGAGCGGGTGATTTCCGCCGGCATCCCCTTTTCGCTAAACCAGTCGGCGATGCCCTCCAGAAGGCCGAAGTAAGACCCCATCAGCGAGCTTGCCAACGCGGTGAGGTCGAACTCGTCCTTCGAATGCACAGCTATAGCGGTGCCGAGCGCGGCAAAAAAGTACATGGCTTCCTGATTCGGTGGGAAGACGGCGGTCACACCTTGCCGCTCCGCCACAAATGGCAAAGGAATAGCCTGGGTGATAATGACTTCCTCCCCGAGCCAGCAGCGTAATTGGTCGGCGGAGAGGGTCGCCACCAAGCTGACGACGTGCTGCTTCGGACGGAAGGTCAACTCGCGAAGGACTTCTTCGACCACTTGGGGACGAACCGCTATGAAGATCATATCGCTCTCATCGACGACGGCCTGGTTCGTATCACCGATGCGCACCACCTCGTGCATTGCCGCCAGTCGCCCGGCGATATCCTTATTGCGCGGAGAAATGACGATGTATTCAGGCGCGAGCGAAGATTTCGTCACGCCTTCGATGATGGCCTCCGCAATGGTTCCTGTGCCCACAAATCCAATTCTCATACCGTCTCTCCGTGTCTGCGTCTGGCTCGCATAATGCCTTCTGCTCGATAGCTACATAGGCCGCGAACAGCCAAAGAATGAACCCACCAAGGACAGGCAGCGGTTTGCCCTCGGAAGACAATAGGATAGCCGAGGTGCGGCTCAGGACGGCGAGTCAGGGTAGTCAGGAGTTTCCCCGCCTATTTCAGGAGTGCCGCTTCGTCGAGAATTTCCGATGTCCAGCGTGAGGCAAGCGCCACAACACTTGTGCATTTTTCGGTATGAGCTCCCGCCGCATCAAATTTTTCCATCTCATCGGGATCCTTGATATAAAAAGGGCGCCCCATGATCTTTGTGTGAATGCACCGACAGGTGACGGTGCCGTACTCCTCAATGAATTTCTTGTGTAATTTGCTGACAAGCGCCGATGTGGTAAAGCGTATTTTTTCAGGATCCGCGAAGTTGTCGCGTTCGCGCCCGACATGGTAGGCAATCATCATCGCCCCGCCTGTGTAGGCCCCGCAGTTGCCGTCAGTTTCCTGGGCGATACCGCCTGCCAGGCCGGTTGCCGACTTGAAGATGGCGTCCGTATCGGGATTCCGAACTTCGAGTGCGTCCTGCAGCGCGGCTATGACACATTGGGCGCATCCCCGGTAGTCCCGCTCATATGCGAACCCGAGGTCGTATGCTTTCTGAAAAACAGCCGCTTTTGCATGTTTAGTCATTTTTCGCTCATTTCTGTATGCTGATCGTAGCAAGGAAACTGTGAGGCATTCATGAAGGTACGACGCCTTCTCCAAATCAATATAGGCGAGAAGGTAATCGAATATCGCTACATATTACTGCAGATGAGACTATAGACGAAAAAAGGCCGGAACCTTTGCAATTACTCAGGTTTCTAGCCTTCTTTTGACTTGCTTGGAAGTATTCCTGGTAGCAGTCGCGGAATCGAACCACGGACACACGAATTCAGGTTAGCTTCGCATTAATTTTTACAGGAGTCCACTGCTACTGCCCCACCAGTTCAACCCGGCGGTTTTTAGCCTTGCCCTCATCGGACTTATTGGAAGCAATAGGTGATGTGGGGCCGGCACCAAAGGGGGTGAGCCGGGCTGCAGCAATACCGTGTTTGCTTGTCAGGGCATTTACCACTGAGGCAGCCCGATCCTGCGACAGCTTGACGTTACTGGCAAACTGACCGGCGTTGTCGGTATGGCCAACCACATAGACCCTGAGATTGGCATCGGCTTTGAGCATTTTCACAATCTCTGCCAGAGCCGGGTCAGACGCAGGTTTCAAATCGGCCTTTGCAGTATCAAAATAAATGCCGTAAACCGCCACGCGCCCTGTTTCCTTGATGCCTTTGGACAAGGCGTCGGCATTGGCAACAACATCCTGCTTCATGAGTTGTTTCATAACCAACTGCACGTTATACATCCCGTTGTTGGCCCCGGAAACCTCGGCCCATACTTCGCTATCCTCCTTGATGATCCGGATAGTCGAATACTGGGTTCCGCCGTCTTCATATTCATAAACCTGGCTTCCGCCGACGGCTTTGGCTGCATTGACGTAATTGCGGATAACCTGAAGGCCGCTCGGATGGGTCACGCCTTCTTTGGCGGTATAGGCCACAAAGGTGCGACGTCCTTCCACTTTTTCCGTTTTGGCAGAACCGGTCTTGAATTCATACCGGTCAAATTCCAGAGCCTCGTAACTGGAAATATGAAAGCCGGGCATGCGGGAAAAGATGTCAGGATCCTTGCTGCCCCGAATGTCCTTGGGGTCGCTGGCGGCCAAAGTCAGGCTGAACGAGAACAGACCAATCATCAACAAAAGCAAAGAAAAGATACGGTGTCGCATGGGGCCTCCCGGAAGGATAGGAAATCTAACCAGCATCAGTAGAGTATGGCTGACGTCAAGTGTCGCGGTCAATCGCCGATTGTGGGCCAGCATGCGCCTCGATCCGCAGTAAAGCGGCGGAGGGCGTCCCACAGGGATTTCCTTCGGCCATAGCCCGGAGCCGATTTCCACACGCAACGGCGCGTCTGGCGGACGGTGCAGGCGGCCTGTTTCAATCTCTTGGTAATGACCTTTCCTTCGGGGTTGTAGTCGGCCAGTTTGCGTGGCCCGTGAAAGATGGCCAGATGGCCATTTGCCTATTCCCATCGTTTGAAACACCCTCACATCAAGTCGGGCAACTGCTCTCGTGACTTCTCCAAGCTCAGTATCATCTGATGGACGGCAAATGACGCCTTCTCGCTGGTCAGCTCTGCTGCCTAGACCACGCTTCCACGAGCCGCCGCCAGCTTCGACGTGCGAGCCTCGCTGCTCAGATCAACGAACCGGGGGAGCGCCGTCGCCGCGAGGACACCGGGGATCACGATCACTTCCACCCGTTCGATCAGGGTGAAGCCGCGTTCCTGCATTGATGTCCGCGCCGGTCGCCACGCCTCAGGCTGCTCTTTTGCGGCGTGCGACCCCCAGCAGAGCGAGTCCGGCAAGCAGCAGGGCATAGCTCTCGGGCTCGGGGACGACCGCGATGTAGTTTTGATAAGTGGCGTTGGCGTAGTAGATGAGGCTCGGCGAACCGGCGTTCCACTGAGCAAGGTTGCCGAGTAGGCTGTTCGCTTCGTTGATCATGCCGGCATCCGAATTGCCGACCGTTTTGATGTCTCCAGTCGTCAGGTTGCCGTTATCATGCCAGATTTCCCACAATGCGAGATTGAAGCCTGCCGCCTTGGTGTTGCTGGTCAGGGATCCGGCGTAGGCGTTGCTGTACAGCTTGTTCACGTTGCTGAAACGCTCTTCGCTGACGACGGGAAGGGAGACGGCAACGAGCGGTGCGCGATCGTAAGCCTGAAAGACGTTGCTGGAAAACTGGAACGGGTCGACACAGTAGGCGGCGAAGGAATTGGCCTGGCCTTCGACGTTGAGCTTGTAGCTGCCAACGTAAATGCGTTTGTCCGCGCCGTTGATGGAGACGTGGGTATCAAGCACCGAGCCGGTACCGGAGTATTTAAGTTGTACGATATCGGCCTGGGCACTGGTGGCAGCGAGCAGGACGATCATTGCAGCAACGGATTTCAAGTAGTTCATTTTCATCGCTCCTTGGCGGATTGGATGGGTTTCAATGGTCAACCCCGAACCGGCGACCGTTTGTCAGCGACCTGACAAAGGACGCAGGCGTATTTTTTCCTCCCTGCATTACAGCCGTAGTAACTCGCCAGAGAAAATGAATAGTCTGAACGGCCCGGTGCATTGATCCGTTCAGCGCAGGCAGACTATCTGCCGTGAACCTGATCGGGCACTCAGGTACTGCTGCTTACCGTCTTGCTGCACTGTAGGTCGGGGGACGGGTCGCCTGGATCATTGGAGGTGTTGAGCGGACCGTTGCAGGCGCTGTCAGCTTGATCGGCTGACTGCCTTTGAAGCAGCGCCCTGAAGTCAGTGGGTGTAAGATGACATCATACAGTTGCCGGCCACAAGCGGTTATTAAGGTCAATAAAATTGATGTGATCCAAATGGCCGGTTAGTCACAAAAGTTAGACTACGGACGTTAGCCGTAACGACATGGTTAAAAATGGGTGTGCTGCCCCTCATGTTTTCTGATTTTTCCGGGGACGTGATATTTTCATTTTGATGGCGGCGGTCAAGGTTGAAGCCATGAATTCTGAACTGAACGTTGGCGGACAAAATCTGGCAGTGATAACAAGGTGACTGCTATAGTTCAGATTTGCTATTAATTATTGTTGGCCACGAATAACGTTACTCGGCAGTCTTGGATATCTGAATGACACCTAGCAAGACCATAAGCCAGATTTTCCTCACTAACGCGTTGCTGGTAGCGACATTGGCCTGCGTTTTGACCGGTGGTTTGTGGGTAGCGCAGGAGATCCTTAAATTCAATACCGACATCGCTGTCATGCGTGAGGGCTTGGTTGCCGCTCGCAAGAAGCGCATGCAACAGGTGGTTGATGACGCTGTTACCTATATTGAGTTCAAGCATGGCCAAGTCGAGGAGCGCACGCGCCGTCTTATCCGGGAGCGGGTGCTGGAGGCGCATCGTATCGCTAGCCATCTGTATGAAACGTACAAAGGGAAGAAATCCCGCGCCGAGCTGGAAATCATGGTGCGCGAAGCCTTGCGTCCGATTCGCTTTCTGGACGGACGCGGCTACTACTTTGCAACCCGGCTCGATGGCCTGGAAATGCTCTGTGCGACTTGTCAGGACCTGGAGCAGAAGAACCTGATTGACCTTCGCGACACACAGGGTGCCTTTGTTATCCGCGACATGGTGGAACTGGTAAGAAAACAAGGCGAAGGCTATTATCGCTACACATGGAGCAAGCCCGAAACTGCCGGCGGTGGGCACGACAAGATAGCCTATGTCAAGCATTTTGAACCCTTCGACTGGTTCATCGGAACCGGCGAGTATCTAGACGATACCGAACGTGATCTGCAGCGCGAGGCGATCGACTGGCTTCGCAAGATACACTACGACGTCGACGGATACTTATTTGCAGGGCAGTGGAATGGTTTGAGTCTTTTTGGACCTGCAGCCGGCAAGAACATGCTCGGAACGACCGATCCGAACGGCGTAAAGATTGTCCAGGAATTGATTCGCGTGGCCCAGAAGGGAAGCGGCTTCGTCGAGTACGTCATGCCGAAAATCGATGGCCATAAGGCTAAGCCAAAGATCAGCTATGCTCAGGGCATTCCGGCCTGGCAGTGGTATGTCGGAACGGGCCTCTATATTGACGACATCGAAATGGCGGCGGACAAAGTCCGGCAGGGTGCGCTGGTGGATCTGTACTGGAATATCGCCAAGATATGCACGATTCTATTGCTGCTCTGGGGGGTGGTTTATTGGCTAGTGGCGCGCTTCAATTACAAGATACGTGGCATTTTTGACGAGTTTTCGAGATTCTTCAGCCACGGTGCCGAGGAACAGGCTGACATACCGGTCGAGTCACTCGCCATTCAGGAGTTTCGCGAACTGGCAGATGGTGCAAATAGCATGATCGCGCGGCGACGCGAAGCGGAAACCGCTTTGCGGGTCAGCGAAGAGCTTTATCGCAAGACTTTCCAGAACAGCCTGGATTCGATCAACATCAACCAGCTGAGTGACGGTAAGTACCTTGAGGTAAATCAGGGTTTTCTGAGGATTTTCGGATACCAGCGCGATGAAGTTGTCGGTCGCACTTCCGTAGAACTGGGTATCTGGGCTGATCCCTCCGATCGGCGACGGATGGTCGAGATTCTGCAACCGGGTGGAAATTTGACCAATTTCGAAGCCAGGTTCAGAAAGAAGAATGGAGAAGATGTCTGGGGGTTGATGTCGGCAGCCGTCCTGGACCTTGACGGAGTACCATGCATCATCTCGATCACCCGTGATATCACCGGCATCCGGGCGACGCGCGAAGAACTCGACCAATACCGGATGCAACTCGAACAGCTTGTCGAGACGCGCACGGCGGATCTGCAGGCAGCGAACAAACGTTTGCGCGACACCGAGTTCGCCATGGAGGGCGTGGGCATCGGTATTCAATGGGTGGAGCATGATACTGGCCGTCTGATTTACGTGAATAAAGCAGAGGCCGATATGCTTGGGTACACCGTTGATGAAATGCTCAAGTTGAGCATTCCCGACATTGATCCGAATATTGATGCCGAAAAATTCAGGCAACAGGCTGAACTGATCCGGCAACAAGGAAAGATCACCTTCGAAACGGCGCATCGCGCCAAGGACGGCCACATCATTCCGGTTGAAGTCACCCTCTATTTCCAGTCCGGAGATAAAGGACTCCCGCACCGCCACATCGTATTCGTGACTGACATCACTCAGCGCAAGGAAGCGGAAAAGGCGCTGATTGACGCCAAGGAGTCCGCCGAATCCGCCAGTCTCGCCAAGAGCGTCTTCCTGTCCAACATGAGCCACGAAATCCGCACACCGTTAAATGGCATCATCGGCATGGCGAACATCCTCAAGCGTGAAGGCGTCACCCCCAAGCAGGCTGACCGCCTCGCCAAGATAGACACCGCAGCCGAACACCTGCTCAGCACCATCAACAACATCCTAGACCTCGCCAAGATCGAAGCCGGGAAAGTCGTCCTGGAAGACGTACCGGTGGCCATCAACAGTTTGCTGGCCAACGTCAAATCGATATTGGGCGCTCGTGCCCAGGACAAAGGCCAGACCGATTCCCTGCCGCCCAGGCTGCAGGGTGACCCGACACGGCTGCAGCAGGCGCTGCTCAACTATGTGGCCAACGCCATCAAATTCACCGAAACTGGAAGCATCACTGTACGTACCATCAAGCTGGAAGAAAATGCAGAATCCGTGCAGGTTCGCTTCGAGGTTCAGGATACCGGGATTGGCATAGCCCCCGAAACGACATCACATGGCGGAACCGGACTGGGCTTGGCGATCACCCGACGACTGGCCGAACTGATGGGCGGGAAAGCCGGAGTTGAAAGCACACCGGGGGTCGGCAGCCGCTTCTGGTTCACCGTGCGACTGACCAAGATGACAAGCCCGGACGTCAAACCGCTGCCGGCCATGACTGACGCCGAGAGTATTATCCGCCAACACCACCAGGGTCGCCGCATCCTGGTTGTCGATGACGAACCCCTTAACCTTGAAGTGGCGCAATTCATTCTCGAAGACGTCGGCTTGACTGTCGACACCGCCGAAGACGGCCTTCACGCCCTCGGCAAAGCCAGAGAGACGGCCTACGCCGCCATCCTGATGGACATGCAAATGCCGACTCTGGATGGGCTCAAGGCGACGCAACAGATACGCGAACTACCGGGTTGCCGTGAAACCCCGATTCTGGCCATGACGG
>JAIFKU010000128.1 GCA_020049495.1 Accumulibacter sp. | reverse complement strand
AATTTACGCGCTGGGATCCGGCGGATCACCTCGCTACCGAAGAGGATATGGCTTTGTATCTTGATGCCTGCCTTGACGAAGACCCCGGTGACGGTAGCGTGGTGCGTGCCGCGCTGATGGATATTGCTCGCGCTCGCGGCATGTCACAGCTTGCCCGTGACTCCGGGATTACCCGCGAGGGCCTTTACAAGGCGCTGTCGGCAAGCGGAAATCCTGAATTCTCGACCGTGCTGAAGGTCATCAAGGCATTGAAAATCAAGTTGCACGCGGCGCCAGTCGCGAAAGTGAAGGCACGCAAGGTGGCACGAAGGAAGTCGTCCGGCGAACTCGCAGCCGCTTGATGCCGGGTTTATGGGAGAGATTCAAATAGAACCGACCAACTCACAACTAATCAGTCAAGCCTGCGTTGAAATCGGGAGCCCGCCTCCCTGAATTCATCAGCGATTCCGATAGACGGGCTTGCGCTTTTCGATAAAGGCACGCACCCCTTCCCTGCAGTCCTCAGTGCCTGCAGCCTGCGCTACGGCGCTGGCGTGATGCTCGCGCAAGTCGTGATGCACGGTTCCGAGCAAGCCCTTGATCAGCGCCATCGCCGACGGTCCGTTGGCGAGCAGCCGATCGAGCCAGCCATCCAGTTGTACATTCAAGTCAGCCTCATCCTCGGCCAATGCCGTTACCAGCCCCCAGTCGTTGGCCTGTTCGGCCGTAATGGGCGAGGCCAGCAGCAAGATATGGCGTGCACGCGCCGGGCCGATCATCTCGGCCAGCCGGCTTGTTCCCATCCATCCAGGAATCATGCCCAGCGTGGCCTCGGGGTTGCCGAATTTTGCCTTCTTCACCGCGATGCGCAGGTCAGCGGCCATGGCCAGTTCGAGCCCGCCACCGAGCGTGTGACCGGTAATCGCCGCGATCACCGGTTGCGGGAGTTTTGCGATGCGCTCCAGCACGTCGATCCCGCGCAAAATCCAGTCGCGTCCCATCTCGTGAGGGATCAGGCTTCCCCACGCCTCAATATCGCCCCCGGTGCAGAAAAAGCGCCCTCTGGCCCGCAGGACAACGGCACGCGTTTCCCGATCACCCTGAAGTTCATCAGCAATCTGCCTGAGACGGTCGAGCATGGGCATGGTCAAGGCGTTACCTTTTTCCGGGCGATTCAAGGTGATTTCAGCCCATGTCACCCCGTCTTTCTGCCGGCGTTCAAACAGGATTTCCTGTTCCATATTCATGTCTTCCATCGCTCAGTAATGCGGAATGGCGAGCCCGCCATCGACCGCGATAGCTTGTCCCACTGTGTAAATCAGTCGTCCCTCGGCCATGCAGGTCACCGTCGAAGCCACATCGGCCGGCATACCCCAGCGCGGGATGGGAACGCGCCCGGCGCTGAACAACTCGTCGTATTTTGCCTTGACCGGCCTGGTCATTTCGGTCTCGATAAAGCCGGGCCGGATTTCATAGACGCCAATGCCTTCTGCAGCCAGTCGCACACCCAGCAGCCGGGTGATCATGCTCGATGCGGCCTTGGATATGCAATATTCAGCCCGGCTGATCGACACCATCGTGGCATTGCTCGAGGTGATGTTGATGATGCTGCGATGCTGGCCGGTGATTTCGCCTTGAACCAGCATCTGGCGAGCAACAGTCTGGCTTAGGAAGAACACGGCGCGCGTGTTGACGTCGATGCAGCGGTCGAAACTCTCGGGCGTCGCTTCGAGCAGATCCCCTCGCCTCTTGGCGGGCACTCCGGCGTTATTCAGCAGGCAATCGATTCTTCCCCAGCGTGAAATGGCGCGGTCAAGCATCGGCTTATGCAGGGCCAGATCGGAGATGTCGGAATGAAACACCTGACACTCTGCCCCCAAGGACTGGAGTTCCACAGCCAGTTTTTCAAGCAACTCCTGATTCATGTCGTTGATCAGCAGATTGAAACCCGATTTGGCGAGGGCGATGGCGCAACCCTTGCCGATGCCGCTGGCCGCACCGGTCACCATGGCGACCGGGCGAGTCGAAGGCGTATTCATTTCATCTTCCCCTATTGGTCAATCAGGACTCCAGGTCAAATCCGAAAAACCTGGCGACGGCGATCGCCTGCCCGTGATGCATGTGCTTGCCAGTTTGCGTGCGGTGTCCCGACTTCTGCGCCAAACTCAACAAGGGCGTTATTTCGGGTTTGGTGATGACATCAACGACCAGTGTCGATGTTGGCAAGGTCGTCGGGTCAAAAGGCAGAGGATCTTCCTCACGCATGCCGAGCGGAGTCGCATTGATGACAATATCAAATGGTCCGTCAGCAAGGGTTCCCGCCTCGATGACCAATTCCGGATACGCAGCGCCGACTTTTTTTACGACTTGATCGCGGCGTTCTGTATTGATGTCATCGATAACCAGACGCTTCACACCGGCTTGTGCCAGCGCGCTTGCTACGGCCGACCCCGCGCCGCCGATGCCCATCTGAAAAACACTGCGTCCTGCGACTTCGTGCCCATGTGCTTTCAGCCCGTTGACACAACCGATGCCATCGAACATATCGCCTTCCCAGGTGCCGTCACTTCTGCGCCTGGCCGCATTGATAGCACCCACGACCTGTCCGTTGACACCGAGGGCATCAACGAGATCGCACATTGCCGTTTTGTGCGGCATGGTAATGACGACAGCTTCGAGGTTTTTCATGGCCTTGATTCCCGCCCATGCAGCGCCCAGACCGGCTGCCTCGACATGAATCGGAACGAGAACCGCATTGATGTTCTTGCGCTCAAACATTTCATTGAAAACGCCCGGCGAGCGGACCGCCGAGATTGGATCACCGATAATCGCAAACAGGCGGGTCGAACCATCGATCATTTCAGTTTCCATTTTGCTTGTTCCCTTTCAGTTCTGACAACATTGCGTGAGTGAGCCCATTCACGTCTTTCCTTGCAAAACAAACCCGAAGGGTTGAGCGGCACGCCTTCGGGTTCTCGTGGCAACATGATTCGGTAGATAACTATTTTGTGTTGATGATTTTCTGCACCAGCGATTTTTGCCCGGGCATGACGGCAAATTCTTGATGCCGGAAATCTTTACCCGCATCGACTTGAACGCGTTAAACTTTGAAACGGTTCAAGTTTGCTGTCAACCTGTTTTTTGGAGCCGCTTAGCAAAGGAGCGTATCGATGAAGACCATTCGCTGGGGAATGATCGGCTGCGGATCGGTAGCTGAAGTTAAGAGTGGTCCGGGATTCTATATGTCGCGCGACTCGACGCTTGCCGCCGTCACCAGCAGGAGTTGGGATTCGGCCCGTTCTTTCGCTTCCCGCCATGGGGTCGCCAAGGTGTATGAGACGAGCGAACAGCTCGTCGCCGATGCCGATATCGATGCGGTCTATATCGCGACGCCTCCTTCTTCGCACTTGATGTATGCCGTGCAGGTCGCCAATGCGGGCAAGCATGTCTACGTCGAAAAACCGATGGCCATGCATCTCGACGAATGCCGGGCCATCGTCGACGTCTGCGAGAAGAACGGCGTACGTCTGTTCGTCGCCTTTTATCGCCGCGCCATGCCGCGCTTCCTGAAAATCAAGGAGTGGATGGACAGCGGTCTGATCGGTGACGTACGCTGTGTACGTGCCATCATTCACCAGGTGCCGGACGTCGAGGAACTTTCCCGCGATACGCTTCCGTGGCGCGTGAAGCCCGAAGTTGCGGGCGGCGGCAAGTTTCTCGATTTGGCTGTCCACATGCTCGACATCTTTGATGTCTGGTTCGGACCCATCGAAGAAGTGCACGGGATTGCGCTCAACAGAGCCGGGCTTTACGACGTTGAAGACACGGTGACGACGACCTGGCGGCATGCCAGTGGCGTGCTGGGCTCAGGCTCGTGGTGTTTCGTCTGCGGCCAGGGGCAGGACCGCATCGAAATTACCGGTTCCAGAGGCCGGATCGAATTCGAGTTCTTTTCCGACCAAGCGCTCAGACTGATCAACGAGGGCGGTGTGCAGGAAGCAAATATTCCCAACCCGAAGCATGTCCAGCAGCCGTTCATCCAGAGCATCGTCGATGACCTCAACGGGATTGCGCCCTGTCCTGGCAATGTCGAGAGCGCCGTGAACTCGACCTGGGTCGCCGACCAGGTATTGAAGAATTATCGCCAGAAGAACGGGTTCTGACGCTACTGGATCGGCCTCGCCCATTGTGTTGACCCTTAGGGAAACGTTGAAGTATTCGTCCCCCAGAAGGACTTCCTACGGGGCGTCATCCCCGCGTAGGCGGGGATCCAGAGTTCCAGAATGTTAATGTAACTGGGTTCCCGCCTTCGCGGGAACGACGTAAGCGAATTATTCAGTGCGCCTTTAGTTCGCCAGCAAGGCGCAGAAGCGGTTCAGGTCGACATTGCCGCCGCTGATGATCACGCCGATGCGCTGGCCCTGCAACTGCAACTTCATTTTGCGTGCAGCGGCAAAACCGAGGCAGCCGGTGGGTTCGACGATCAGTTTCATGCGCGTGGCGAAGAAGCGCATGCAGTCGATCAGTTCCATGTCGGTCGCAGTGAGAATGTCGTTCACGTCGCGCAGGATGATCTCGAACGTATAGGCGCCGAGGTGTTGGGTCTGCGCTCCGTCGGCAATCGTCTTGGGCGTGTCGATGTGCACGATGCTGCCGGAGCGGAACGACTGCTGTCCGTCGTTGCCGGCTTCGGGTTCGACACCGTAAAGCCGGCATCGGGGTGCGAGCGCCCGCGTCGCCAGCGCCGTGCCCGAGAGCAGTCCGCCGCCGCCGAGGCAGACGAAGAGGGCGTCGAGTTCGCCGGCGTCTTCGAACAGTTCCCTGGCGGCTGTACCCTGCCCGGCGATCACGTCGGGATGATCGTAGGGCGGTATGAGCGTCAGACCCTGTTTCTCCGCGAGATCACGGCCGATCTGCTCGCGGTCCTCGGTAAAGCGGTCGTACAGGATCACCTTCCCGCCGTAGCCCCTGGTCGCGGCGACCTTGGCGGCCGGCGCGTCGTTGGGCATGATGATGGTGGACGCCATGCCGAGCAGCGAGGCCGAAAGGGCGATGGCCTGGGCGTGGTTGCCCGACGAGAAGGTCACCACGCCGGCCCGGCGTTGCCGTTCGTCGAACTTGGACAGGGCATTGAAGGCGCCGCGGAATTTGAAGGCGCCCATGCGCTGCAGGTTCTCGCACTTGAAAAAAACTTCGGCATCGAGTTCCTTGTCGATCGTGCGTGAGCGCATGACCGGCGTGCGGTGGGCGTGACCTTCGAGGCGCCCGGCGGCGCTAACGACATCTTCATAAGTTGGCAGAGTCAGCATGCTGGTCATCCTTGCTAGGGTAATGAGTGGGTTACCAGGGCCACGCGATGCGTGTTCCTGTGCAGGCCGTTTCAGCGCGTTCATGCAGCAGCCGGGCGACGGTAAGATCCTGCAGGGCGAGGCCGGTCATGTCGAATACCGTGATATCCCCGGCTTGCCGGCTAAAGCGGGCTTTCTCGGTCAGCAGATCGCCAAGCTCCGTGCATGGTGTAGCAGGTGACCACTGCGTTTCGCCGATCTGACGGGCCTGCGTCTGATCGTCGACGAACAGGCACACGCGGGCCAGCAGGCCTTCGGGGAGTTCGCGCTTGCCTTTGGTGTCGGCACCGACACAGTTCAGGTGCGTACCGGGCTGAACCGATTCCAGATCGAACAGCGCGCCCGTGCCCGGGGTGGCCGTGATCACCACGTCGCTCTCGGACACGGCGGCGTTGCGATCACGGGCATGCAGAACGGTGCAGCCTGCTGCCAGTTGATCAGCGAAGCAGGCTTCGAAGGCGTTATCGCGCTGACCGTCTACGCTGACGTAACGAATGACGCGCAGTGCCGGCATCAGGCGCAGGGCGAACGAGAGTTGTATCCGCGCCTGCACGCCGGTGCCGAAGACGCACAGGCGTGAGCTGTCGGCGCGAGCCAGTTGCAATAGTCCGAGCCCGCCTGCGGCCCCGGTACGCATCGTGGTGATGGCGTTGCCGTCAATCAGGCACAGGGGGCGACCGGTGTCCGGATCAATCAGCATAATGCTGGCCTGATGCGGTTCGCCACCCAGTCTCCGGTTGTCCGGCCAGAATCCTGCGGCCTTGAAGCCGAGCAGGCTCTGACTTTCAACGGCGCCCGCCTTGATGCCGAAAACGCCGCCGGAAACGAGTTTTTCGCGGACGACAGGGAAGACACGGCCTTCCCCTTGGCTGTGCAGAACGAAGGCTTCGCGTACCGCCTGCAGCACCTCGTCGGCTTGCAGGAGGCTCTCGACGTCATTCTTGTCGAGCAGCAGCAGTTGTGCGTTATTTGGCATCGCTATACACCGTAGCCCGCGATACGCCGAGATGCAGCGCGACGGTCTCCATGGAACGGCGCACTTCCATGCAGCCCGATTCCCTGAGTTCGCGAATCAGGATCCGCCGGTCTTCCGTCTTCAGCGCACGCGGTGTAGTCGCGCGTCGGGCGGCAAATTGATCGATGCGAGTTCTGATGACTGCGGCCCCGGAGGGATCAAGCGATTCCTGCACGCCCGCGGCAGCTCGCGTGTTGTCGAACTCGGTCAATACGTTGTACAGGCCCTGGAATAGGGTCAGATCGACATTCATGCACAGGGCCGCGACATAACAGCCGCTGGAATCCTTGATGCCGATGGACGTGCTTTTAGCCTGGCGGCCATCGGGCAACTGGTTCGCGTAGTTGGCGACGATCTGCGGGTATTCCGGGTCGGCAATGCGCGCCAGCCCGAGCTCTGTGGCCGGATCGCCGGGCTGGCGTCCGGACAGGTTGTTGTGGATCGCCAGGATGGCGTGTCCGGGGTGTAACAGGTCGTGAACGACCACCTCGCAAAATGGCGCGAAGGTTTCGCCCAGACCTTTGGCCACCTGCTTGAGTTGCTCAAGCAGTACGTTCTGTTCCGCCGTGATTTTGTTCATATGGACAAAATATCCAGAACTGGACTACTTGTCAACATGAGGGGCGATGCAGACATTGAAATTTTTACACTATTTATATTTTCATCGCGGGAGAATGACCTCAAGCCTGAAATCGGGCGGATTAATCGGGAAACGGGATCATGTGGTTCATCTCAAAGAAACAGAATAGCGCGCTTTCCTTGCTTGCCGGCTGGCAGCGTATCGCTCTGGCTGTGCTGGCGTGTGCCACCACCACGCTGATCGCCATGCCTTTGCTCGGACATCTGGATCTGGCCAATATCGTCATGCTGTTCCTGCTCACGGTGCTGCTCATCGCCATCAGCCTTGGCCTCAAATCCGCCCTGCTCGCTGCTTTTCTCAGCGTAGCGCTATTCGATTTCTTCTTCGTGCCACCGCGCTTCACATTTGCCGTCAATGATGGACAGTATCTCGTCACCTTCGGCGTCATGCTCGCGGTGGCCATCATCACCGGCCAACTGACCGCCGGACTGCGCCAACAGGCCGATGCGTCCGACACGGAAGCGCTGCGGACCCGCGCACTCTATGAAATGGCACGCGACCTTTCGGGCGCGCTGATGGTGGTACAGGTTGTCGAGATTACGCGCAATTTTCTGAGGAATGTATTGAATGCCGACGCCAGGATTCTCCTGCCCGACGGCACGGGAGGCTTGCAACCCTGTGCCGGACAGGAAACCGCCCGCCTTCAGATTGAGCCCCGGTTCGCCATCATTGCCTACGAACACGGTGTGCCTGTCGAGAGTACGCAGTTAGCCAGCAGTGGTTACGCCATGCTTTATTTGCCACTGAAAGCGCCGATGCGGATGCGTGGTGTCATTGCGGTAGCGCCCTCCCACGGCCAGATGGAATACCTGCATAGTCAGCGTGAGCGACTGGAGACGATGGCTTCACTGGCGGCGATAGCCATTGAGCGCATACATTACGTTGATGTCGCTCAGCGTACTCAGGTACAGATTGTCTCCGAACGTTTGCGCAGTTCGATACTTTCCGCCTTGTCGCATGACTTGCGTACTCCGCTGACCGCACTGGTCGGACTCGCCGACTCGCTGACCGTCAGCCGGCCGCCGCTTGGCGAGGTCGCTCTTGAGACGGCTGTGTCCATTCGCGAGCAGGCCGAACGTCTGGCCGGGTTGGTCGGCAACCTGCTCGACATGGCGCGCCTGCATGCCGGTGAAGTGACTCTGCAAAAGGAATGGCAGCCGATCGAGGAAGTCATCGGTTCAAGCATCAAGCTGCTCGGACGTGCTCTTGCCGAACATCCGGTCAAGGTCTCTTTGGCAAGTGATTTCCCTTTGCTCGAGTTTGACGCCATCCTGATCGAGCGGGTGTTCTGCAACCTGCTGGAGAATGCGGCGAAATATTCTCCATCGGGCACCCCTGTCGAGATCGAAGTGCAGCAACGCGACGGGTTCGCTGAAGTCGCTGTCTCCGATAGCGGAGAGGGTTTTGTTCAGGACAAGTGTAACGCACTGTTCGAAATGTTTGTACGTGGCGTCCCCGAATCGTCGACGCCGGGTGTCGGGTTGGGGCTGGCGATCTGCAGCGCCATCATCGAAGCGCATGCCGGGACGATTACAGCGGCCAATCGTCCGCAAGGCGGGGCCTGTGTCACGTTCACCCTGCCTTTGGGAGTCCCGCCAACGATCGAAGAAGAACTCATTCCTCAGACCAAAGATCATCAATCATGAGTGAGATGACTAGCGGGCAGACCCCCTCCGTCCTGGTCGTCGAGGACGAAAAACTGATTCGCCGCTTCGTGCGCACGTCGCTGGAAGAAGAAGGGTGTCGCGTGTTTGAGGCCGGAACATTGACGCAGGGATTGATCGAATCCGGAAATCACAAGCCCGATCTGGTGATCCTCGATCTCGGTCTGCCCGATGGCAACGGCATTGATTTCATCCGTGATCTGCGCGGCTGGTCCGATGCACCGATTCTTGTGCTTTCGGCGCGTTCGCACGAGAAAGACAAGATTCAGGCGCTTGATGTCGGTGCCGACGATTACCTGACCAAGCCGTTTGGTGTGGGCGAACTTCGCGCCCGTGCGCGTGCGTTGTTGCGGCGGCAGAGCCGGGGCGGCGAGGAGGCCACACCCATCCTCGTTTTCGGTGATGTTACCGTTGATCTCTCACGCCGCGTGGTGATCCGCAACGGTGAACCGGTGCACCTGACTCCCATCGAGTTCCGACTGCTCTGCGCTTTTCTCGCCAATACCGGCAAGGTCATGACCCAGCGTCATCTCCTGCGTGAAGTGTGGGGTCCCTCATGCGTTGAAAGTAACCATTACCTGCGGGTTTACGTCGGCCATTTGCGGCAGAAGCTGGAAGATGATCCGACGCAGCCCAAATACTTCCTGACCGAAACCGGCGTAGGTTACCGTTTTCAGCCGTAATTCCCATAGTCAATACAAAGAGTCACAAAACAATTCATGAGTCATTCAAGCACGTCTGACAAGACGCGATTCAACGCCCTGGCCCTGGCTGCGCTTGGCGTTGTCTATGGCGATATCGGCACCAGCCCGTTGTATGCGATCAAGGAAGTCTTTGGCAACGAACACCATCCGGTGCCGATAACTCCCGATAACGTGCTCGGCATCCTGTCGCTGGTGTTCTGGGCGCTGATGGCCGTGGTCAGTGGCAAATACGTCTCCTTCATCATGCGTGCCGACAACCGCGGTGAAGGCGGCATCATGGCCTTGATGGCGCTGGCCCTGCGCAACAGCAAGGAAGGTTCGCGACGGCGCAATGTCATCGTCACGCTCGGCCTTTTTGGCGCCGCACTGTTCTATGGTGATGGTGTTATCACGCCGGCCATCTCGGTGCTTTCGGCGATTGAAGGGCTGGAGGTCATCACGCCGGCGTTCAAACCTTTCGTCATACCGCTGTCACTGCTGGTCCTGATTTTCCTGTTTTTCATCCAGCGACGGGGCACGGCCAGCGTCGGCAAGCTGTTCGGGCCGGTAATGGTGCTCTGGTTCAGCGTGTTGGCCGTGCTGGGCATGATCAATATCATTGCAGAACCCGGCGTACTGCGTGCGCTGAATCCGTCCTGGGGTGTCGCCTATTTTATGGCCAATCCGGTGCTGGGGTTCTTTTCACTCGGTGCGGTCGTGCTCGTTCTGACCGGCGGCGAGGCACTTTACGCCGACATGGGGCATTTCGGGCGGCGGCCGATTCAACTGGCCTGGTTCACCATGGTATTGCCGGCCTTGCTGATCAATTATTTCGGCCAGGGTGCGCTGCTCCTGAGCAACCCTGCCGCAATCGTAAACCCCTTCTACCTGCTGGCACCCGGCTGGGCGCTTTACCCGCTGGTGCTGCTGTCGACCGTCGCCACCGTCATCGCCTCGCAGGCAGTGATTTCCGGTGCGTTTTCGATGACGCTGCAGGCCATGCAATTGGGCTATCTGCCGCGCTTCCAGGTGCGCCATACCTCGGAAAGCGAAATGGGGCAGATCTATCTGCCGGCCGTCAACTGGTTGCTCCTCATGGCTGTCATCGCGCTGGTCATCGGCTTCGGCTCTTCAAGCAATCTTGCGGCGGCTTATGGCATCGCCGTCACCGGCACCATGCTGATCACCAATCTGCTGGTGTTTGTCGTCGCGCGTGAGCTGTGGGGATGGAAGCTTTGGCAAGCCTTCTTCTGTGTTCTGCCGTTTGTGCTGATCGACCTGGCCTTTTTCTCGGCCAACTCGACCAAGATTGTCGCCGGCGGCTGGTTCCCACTGGTTTTTGGTCTCGTCATCTTTGCCGTGCTGACCACGTGGAAGCGTGGTCGCGAGTTGCTGCATGACAAGCTTGGACAGGATGCCATCGACCTTGCGCCGTTTATCCAGAGCCTCGCTCTGGGCGGTGCGACGCGCGTATTTGGCACCGCCGTTTTTCTGACTGGCAGGCCGCAAGGCGTGCCGCGCGCCATGCTGCACAGTCTCAAGCACTACAAGGTGCTGCACGAGCGCATGGTGATCGTGACCCTGCGCATCTTCGATGTGCCCTATGTGCCGGAAATCGACCGCGTTGAAGTCGCCGATCTTGGCGAGAGTTTCTGGCAGGTGACCGTCCAGTACGGCTTCAAGGACGAACCGGATCTTCCGGCAGCGCTTGCCCTGTGCGCCCATTTCGGCCTCGAATTCGACATGATGGACACCTCGTTCTTCCTCGGCCGGGAAACGCTGATTCCGCGCTTCGGTGGCGAAATGGCCTATTGGCGCGTCCTGCTCTTTGCCCTCATGTTCCGCAATGCCAGCAGTCTGACGGCCTTCTTCAAGATTCCGTCGAACCGGGTGGTGGAATTGGGGTCGCAGGTCGTTCTCTAGCGAATTGCCACCTTCGATGCTCGCCGAAATCTCCCAAAGCGTGCAGGATAGAGCCTGTTGAGAAATCGAGGAGTGAATTGTGCTGATAAATTGTGTTGCCTACGAAAACGGAACCCGTCTGGCGGACTTGCAGGTGGAGGAAATCAGCGATTACCTTGAGAGGCCGGATTGCTTCGTCTGGGTGGCCCTGAGCGACGCCTCGCCGCATGAGCTGGATCAGATGAAGATCGAATTCGATCTGCATGAACTGGCGGTGGAAGATGCACGCCACGGCCATCAGCGACCCAAGATCGAGGATTATGGCGATTCGCTGTTCGCTGTCATGCACCAGATTGAGCTGAACCAGGGTGAGTTCAGCGTCAGCGAAGTTAACGTCTTTGTCGGCCGCAATTTTGTTTTGTCAATCAGGAACCGCAGCGAACAGAATTTCCTCGCGGTTCGCGAACGCTGCGAGCGGGAACCACAATTGCTTCAGCACGGCGCCAGTTTCGTCTTCTACGCACTGATGGATGCGGTCGTCGATCGCTATTTTCCGATCACAGACAGGCTGGAGTCGGAACTGGAAGAGATCGAGGACCAGATTTTCGACAAAGGCTCGGCACAAGCCAGCATCGAGCGGCTCTATCATCTGAAGCGCAAGATCACGCTGCTCAGGCATGCCGTCGCCCCGCTGATGGAGGCGGCCGGCAAGCTTTCCGGCAACCGGGGACCAGAGGTGTGCGCCAACAGCCGGCATTATTTCCGCGACGTCCATGACCACCTGACCCGCATCAACGCCTCTCTCGAGAATATCCGGGATACCATCGGCACCGCCATCCAGGTCAACCTTTCTATGGTGACTATCGAGGAAAACGAAGTAAACAAGAGACTGGCAGCCTGGGCCGGGATCTTTGCCGTGGCCACCGCTTTCGCCGGCATCTGGGGAATGAATTTCAAAGTCATGCCCGAATTGCAATGGGAGTATGGCTACCCCATGGCGCTTCTGACCATCGCTTCAACCTGCGGCTTTCTTTATGTCCGCTTCAAGCGCTCTGGCTGGTTATGAGTGACAGATCAAGGTCATGATCCCGATCAGTCATCAGTACATCAGTATTTATGCGGGCAGGTAGAAAAACGCGAGCCCGAGCATAAGATAGACGGCGAGCAACATGACGCCTTCCAGCCAGTTCGACTCGCCGTCGGCCGTGATCAGTACCACGATCCAGGCTGAGGTGGCGACAGCGAGCACTTCGAAGGTGGTAAACAGCAGATCCATCGGCTGGCCGAACAGATAGCCGCAGAACACCAGCAAGGGAGCAACGAACAGGGCAATCTGGATGCTCGAACCAATGGCGATGTTGATCGCCAGATCCACCTTGTTTTTCATCGCCATCAATACGGCCGTGCTGTGCTCGGCGGCGTTACCGACGATGGCAACCAGAATGACCCCAATGAACACATCGGTCATTCCCCAGGCCTTGGCAGTATGCTCGACGGCGCCCACCAGGAATTCACTCATTACCGCGACCAGGACTGTGGCCACGAGCAGAACCACCATCGATTTTTTCTGGCTCCAGGACTCGACACCCAGCGCTTCCTCGATCGCTTCCTCGCTCTCCTTTGAAGCTTCGCCGGTGTAGAGGTGGGAATGGGTGCGCAGACTGAAGATCAGGCTGAGGATGTAGCAAACGAAGAGCACGATGGCAATTTCCAGGCTCAATTCCTGTTCATGAACTTCCGGATGGTCCGAGATCAGCATGTGGAAAATGGCCGGAATGATCAAGCCGATGGTCGACAGCACCAGCAGGGTCGTGCCGACAGAGGCCGCTGTTCGATTGAAACGCTGGGTCCGGAATTTCAGCCCGCCAACCGTGAGGCTGGCGCCCAGCACCAGCAGGACGTTGCCGATGATCGATCCGGTAATCGAGGCCTTGACCACGTCCAGCAGGCCGGCATGCAAGGCGACCAGACCGATGATGAGTTCGGCAGCGTTGCCAAAGGTGGCATTGAGCAGGCCGCCAATACCCGCACCGTAATGCTCGGCCAGGTGCTCGGTCGCTGTTCCCATCAAGCCCGCCAGAGGAATGATTCCCAAGCCTGCGGTGATGAATATCCAGGCCGGGTCGGCATGCATTACCTCAAGCACAACGCAAATCGGAATAAACACCAGCATGGCCGACAGGGGGGTTATTTCGACGGATCCGATTCGCATGTCTGTTTTCTCCCGATTTAATTATGGGTCAGGTGCTTCTTCACAAAAGTCAGCAAAGTGCGGCAAGCAAAAAAACAATCTTGCGGTTGCTGAGGAGAGAAATCAGCGTGACGTTACTATTATCCGCAAAACACGCAGAATTTGCGACAACCACAGGGAGTCCTCCGGCGCTACGAACGCCATGTCGACGAGCCCAAGCGTCACGGCGTATTCGAACACAAAAGCGAAAATGTAGCGCTCCTGCGGGATGTTCCAGCCACCGGAGCCTTCGTAGCCGCGGCTAGCATAGTCGGAACTGCAGACGTACAGGCACCATGGATTGGGCGTGACCTCGAAATCCATCCCTGCGGCGCACCTGAAGCGCGAAAACGTATCGACGGATATCCAGCGTCCAACCGGACATTCCATCAACGCGTCTTCAAGCTCCTGAGAAGCGTATAATCACACCGCATGCGTAAGGCCAGCAAGGAAAAGGCTCGCAAGTTTGACAACTGGTAGCGGACTACTGCCCATGATGAAATATCAAGAAACGGTTAACCAAAGTGCGGAATACCTGCGCCTGACCCTGCCCTTGATGTCACGACAGGCGGCCGCGCTGCATCCGATCAGCTATGCCGTCTGGTACGAGTATGTGGCAGGGATCAACGGGCCGCTCAAAGCGGCCATCGACGCACTCACCCAGAATGGCACGGTACTCGATGAAGACGCCACGACTGACCTGTTCCGGAAATACATCGCCGACATCGATGAGCAGAAAGCGCACAACGTCACTGCCGGATTCCAGAAAATTCTGGCTGACATCTCGCAATCTGCTGCGCATGCAGGAAACTACGCCGATCAGTTCGGCAATGCACTGGCGCAGTGGAGCGAGGAACTGAAAGACACCGAGGCGGATACGGACAGCGGGAGCTGGATCGACAAACTGGTCATCGGCACCAGCAAAATGCAGGGCGCAGTTGCAACTCTGAAAGATAGCCTCCAAGAAAGCCAGAACGAGATCGTCAAGCTGCGCAAGGAAGTTGACCGGGCTCGCGAAGACGCGCTGACCGACGGAATGACCGGACTGGTCAACCGCCGGGGATTTGATCTGGCCCTGACGGCGTGCCTGTCCGAAGTGAATTCGAGCGAACAGGGACCCAGCCTCATCATCACGGACATTGACAACTTCAAGCTGGTCAATGACACCTATGGGCACCTGATTGGCGACAAGGTCATTCGTGCCGTAGCGAAAATCCTCATAGCCAACGTGAAGGGAAAGGATACCGCGGCACGCTATGGTGGCGAGGAGTTCGTTGTTCTGCTGCCCGAGACGACACTCGATGGGGCACGGGTTCTGGCCGAAAAAATTCGTTCGACAATCGAATGCAGCCGGATCAAGCGCACCGACAACAATCAGGAAATCGGCCGCATCACGGTCTCGCTCGGTGTTGCCAGCTACTGTGCCGGAGAATCCCCCAGCGAGTTTATCGAACGCGTCGACAACGCCTTGTATGTCTCGAAGGCGCAGGGACGCAACCGGGTGACGCTGGCCTCCGCCGTTCCGGCGTGAAAGATGTGCAGGCTCGTTGCTGGCGGGGAAAGAGTGAGCGGACGCCCCCGCGCCGGAATCATTCAGACCTTGCCATTTTGAGTGCTTCAATAGCGCGAAGCGACGGTCGATAGCATGAGCATGAACAATCTTCTCCAGTCAGAGAATTTTTCTCTTCGCCAGCAACTGGAAGCCCTGTTGTACGAGGCGCGGCAAAACGAAGACAAGATGCAACGTTTTGATCAACTCGAACGCCGGCTGATCGGTGCCGCTTCGCTGCTGGAACTGGTGCGCTTGCTCCTCGCCGAGTACAAGCTGGCGTTCGGGCTCGAGTTTGTCACGCTCGCGCTGGTTGATCGTGAGCATGAGGCGACCCGGATTCTGCAAAGCGGTCTCGGCAACGATGCGGCCTCCGTCTGCAGCGGACTAACGCTGCTGCAGTCTGCGGATGCACTGGAAATCCTCTACGGCGAGACGCGCCGCCCGGTGCTCGGCGCCTTCAGTGAGCAGCAGCATCAGGCTCTGTTCAATCCGCCGTTTGATGGCATTGCCTCGGTTGCCCTGCTGCCGCTGGCGCGCCAGGGCGAACTGATCGGCAGCATGCACTTTGGCAGTACCAGCCGCGATCGTTATGTCGCCGGCTGCGGAACGGATTTCCTTGAGCGCCTTTCTGAAATCATCGCTATTTGCCTGGAAAGTGCTCTCGCCCGCGAGCGTTTGAAGCTGGCGGGGCTCACCGACGCCTTGACCGGGGTACAGAACCGCCGTTACTTCGAACACCGCTGTCAGGTGGAAGTCAGCCAGGCTCGCCGCTACAGGCATCCGCTGGCCTGCATGTTCCTCGATATCGACAAATTCAAGCGCATCAACGACAGCCATGGGCATCAGACGGGTGATGACGTGCTGCGCACTGTGGCCAACCTCATTCAGTCCCAGCTGCGTGCGGGTGACACGATTGCCCGCTATGGGGGAGAGGAATTCGTCGTTCTCCTGCCGCAATCCGAATTGCATCATTCGCGCCTGATTGCCGAACGGATTCGCGGCCGCATCGCCGAACAGGAGTTGCAGGCGCATTCCGGACAGGCGATCAGGGTTACCATCTCGATCGGACTGTCCATGCTGCCCGTCGACGTAATGTCCGGTGAGAATCAGCAGCAGGCCGAGCAACTGATTGCCGCCGCCGACAAGGCCCTCTATCAGGCCAAGCATGGCGGTCGCAACCGCGTGGTCTGTGACGCCAGTCCAGTCCACGATTCAGCGCCAATTTCATTCCGCGGCAGCAGGCTACGCCCGTTTTCTGCCTGGGCCCGTCGTCTGCTGCAGGCCGCATCGAAAGTGGCGATCAACCTCCTGAAACGCCTCAAGCGCGCCTGAGCTGCGTTCGGGCTGATCAAACCCGGCGCCAAGTTTCGGCTCCGGTCTTCACGAACTCGACAGCTTTAACGTCCATTCCCTACTGCATCAGCCTGCGATCAAGGTGGGACGGGTGTCTTGAGATGGGATACGCTGGGAATCAGCGTTGATGCGGCTTCCGTGACATGCAATTTCAGGAGCGCCCGTTGACGGGTAGTGCAGATAGGTTTCGGATTGGTTTGATTTCTCTTGCTCTGGGACAAAAAGAGGCGTAATTTCCTGATTCATTCCCAAATCGATGAGAGAAGTGATGGTCACTGTACTCAAAACCGGCCCGGATGACGATCTGGCTATCCGTTACCTTAACGCCGCGTTGCAGCACCACACGCAAGCCGAAATTGCCCGGCATCTGAAGAAAACGCCACGCGCCGTACGGCACTGGATCGCCAAACAAACCGTACCGCAAAGCTACATCTTCGGCTTGCAACGCCTGTTGCCGCTTGAGCTAACGCCGGACGGCGAAGCCGACTTCACCTTTTGCGACCTCTTTGCCGGGATCGGCGGCATCAGAAGGGCGTTTGAAGACATCGGCGGGCGTTGCGTGTTCACCAGCGAATGGGACAGCTACGCGCAGAAGACCTACGTCGAGAACTTCCCGGACGGTCACGCCATCAACGGCGACATCACGCAGATCGACGCCGCCGATGTGCCCGATCACGACCTGCTGCTCGCCGGATTCCCCTGCCAGCCCTTCTCGATTGCCGGGGTCTCCAAGAAGAATGCCCTTGGCCGCGCCCACGGCTTTTCCGACGAAACGCAGGGCACGCTTTTCTTCGACGTCTGCCGCATCATCGAAGCCAAGCAGCCGCGCGCTTTCCTGCTGGAGAACGTGAAGAATCTCCTGTCGCACGACAAGGGCCGTACCTTCGACGTGATCAAGCGCTCACTCGACGATCTGGGCTACGACATCCATCCGCGTGTTGTCGATGGCGCGCATTTCGTGCCGCAGCACCGTGAGCGCATCCTGATTGTCGGTTTCCGCAAGGCCGACCGCGTTGCCTTTGACTGGACCGCCCTGCCGCTACCGACCAAGGGGCGAAAAACCATGAAGGACATCCTGCACCGCACTGACGGCAGCGAACCGAAACTGGCGTGGGATGGCGACCGCTTTTTCGATCATGCCGGTGGGCAGGTCGACCCGAAATACACGCTCACCGACAAACTCTGGGCCTACCTGCAAGGCTACGCCGCCAAGCACAAGGCCGCCGGCAACGGCTTCGGGCTGGTCTATCCCGACAGCGTGGCGCGCACCCTCTCAGCGCGCTACTACAAGGACGGCTCGGAAATCCTTGTCTGGCAAGGCGAGGGCAAGAACCCGCGCCGCCTGACGCCGCGCGAATGCGCCCGGCTGATGGGCTTTCCGGATACGTTCCGGATTCCGGTATCGGATACGCGGGCGTACCAATTATTTTCTTCAGCGGCCGTCGTGCCAATGATCGAAGCAACCGCTAAACTCATGGCTTCGTCATTAACCAAGAAGGAAGTGGCAACGGCTCTGGCATTGCCGTTGCCCAAAGACATCATGAGTTCTGAACGCTGGACCAAGACGCAACTGAAACTCGCTTTCCATCTCTATTGCCAGCTTCCATTCGGAAAACTACATTCGAGAAATCCGGAGATCGTAATACTAGCCAAGCTGATCGGTCGAACGCCATCGGCGGTGGCGATGAAGCTGGTTAATTTTGCCAGCCTCGATCCGGCGATTACAAGCACTGGCCGAAGCGGTTTGGGAAACGCCTCGGCGCTGGATCGAGAGGTATGGGGCGAGTTCCACGCAGATTGGGAAGGTTTGACGCTCGAATGCCAGCAGCTTCGGAATCAATTGGGTCAAACTGAAGCACCAGCAAGTGACGACATCGTAGGCGAAGAGAATCTGTTAATGCCTGAGGACTTCACTGGCGAGACTCGCCGGGTTGTGACCGAACAGCGAATCAAACAAAGCTTTTTCCGGCGTGCGGTACTTAGCAGCTACCGGGGGCGTTGCTGCATGTCCGGACTATCCGAACCGCGCTTGCTGATTGCTAGCCACATTGTGCCGTGGAGCAAGGACAAGACAAACCGATTGAATCCGAGCAATGGGCTTTGCTTGTCAGCGCTACATGACAGAGCCTTCGATAAAGGATTGCTGACCCTAGATGACGATTTTCGTATCGTTCTGGCGAAAAGCATCAAGCAAAGCGACGAGCCGTTCGTTCGGCAAGTCTTGCAACCACTGGCCGGAAAAAAGATTGAGTTGCCGGAACGATTTGTCCCCGATCATGCGTTTCTTGCGAGGCATCGTGAAATCATCTTCGCGGATAATCTGTCATGACTGTCCGTGTGGTGTTCGATTACATGTACCGTGATGCCGGAAACTACAAGGCTTTCGGCGCGCTATTGTTGGAGGGTGAGGTAGCCGAGCCAGATCAAAAACGTGTGATATCGAAACTTTCCGGAGGTGAATTCTTCATCGCAGAGCAAGTCGGTATTCCGGTTCTGTACGGCGAGTTGTGGGAGTACTCGGGCGGTCCAACGGAGGATGATCACGTTTGGCACACGTTCAACTTGTTTCGACCGCTAATGGAAGAAGACGGTGATTTGCCCGTGTGGGGCACAGTGTCTGAACTGGTTGAACGCTTCGAAAAGGTGACATTCTGGCGGGAAGATCTATCGCCTCATTGGGATATCTGAATGCAAGAAAGTTCGGTATTCCATGAGGACGTTTTCTACGAGTATTTTCGACCGTTCAGGCATTCGTCCGCATACTTTGATATCTGGGGCGGCCATGGGCTTGAAACCTTCGGCAAAGATTTGCAACTGGTTCGAGAATATGACGAAAACTATGTTTGGACTGTAATTGATGGATCAGAAGGGTCGGATCAATGGATTATTCCCGGATACCATCACATCAATCGTATTTGTTATTTGCTAACCGAGGTTGCTCATGATTGGGCGACACTCGATTTCGTATTGCGCGTGGTCCGCATTCCCTCACCCCTTTGGGCCTTGCGCTGCGCGTTAGCGCACTCAAACGAATCATGTCTTCAGACAAAACCTCTTGTGTGTAACAACATAATGTAACTACAATACATCATGATCTACGAATGGGATGAGGCTAAAAGCCGAATCAATCTTGAAAAACACGGGCTTGCTTTTGAAGATGCCGAGGATGTTTTTGAAGGTGATGTCATTACGGTTGTTGATCGACGGAAAGACTACGGGGAACCTCGGTTCGCCACTTTGGGTACGTTACATGGCCGCGTAGTCTTTGTTGCACATACGATGCGTAGCGGCAGGGTGCGCATTATTTCAATGAGGAAAGCCAATGAACGCGAGCAAAAAATCTATCAAGAGCGATTTGCCGCGCATCGACGCGATGAGCGATGAAGAGATCGATTATTCAGAGATAGCAGCCACGGACGCGGATTTCTGGCAAGCGGCAGAAGTGAATTTGCCGTCTGTCAAAAGGCAGGTGACGCTGCGTATCGATCCCGATATTGTCGAGTTCTTCAAGGCTGCAGGACAGGGCTACCAGACGCGCATCAACGCCGTTCTCCGCAGCTATGTGAAGGCACATCAGAGCAAATAGGCGACTGAGACTTCTCAAACGACAAGAGCCGCCGATACCCTTCCGCGCATGGCCTTTACGAATTCCACCGCCTTCGTTTTCATCCCATTTCTCAGAGCCATTTTTTATCCACGCTTTGTGCCACAGCAAAGTCGCGTACGTCCGGCGCGAATCCCGGCAGTCTGCTACAGCACTTCCACCAGCGCTCGCACATCGCCATGCAGTGAGCTGATGGCCTCGCTGAATGGCAGGTGGGGCATGTGTTCACGGACGAGGGCGGCGACGGCTTGGGCTTGTGCCAGATCTCGCGGTTTCTTTACCGGGGTGCGGTCCGGGCGATTGGCCAGCCAGGCCTTGTGCAGGGCGAAAGCGCGTGGATCGGGCACGTGCAGCAGCGTAGGCCAGCCCTCCTCGTCGATGGCGACGGTGTCAATTTTCGGCGCGTTGAGCAATCACTGCAGGCCGGGGACTTCGACCGCCACGAGATCTTCCGCCGCGAAGCTGACCGGGTCGGCATCGTGCATGCCGCGCAGACCGAGTCCGTCGAGCTTGCTGGAGACGAGTGTGATTTTTTGTCGGTTGTCGTAGAGCAGATCAATATCGCCCGATGCGAGCAGTTCGGTCAGAAACTGCACGCCACCGGCCGCTTCGTAGCCAAAGAGCGCTTGCGTGCCGAGTACGGTGAAGGATTTGTTGAGACCGGCGGCATCGAGTTCGCGCAGGATGCGGGCAATCACGCGCGGTACGCGCGCAAGGCGGCGCGGTAGTTTTCGTAGAGTTGTTCGCTGTTGACGTGGTACCGACGCTGCTGGTTGCTGAGCGGTTTCACGTCATGTTTCCGGTCTTTACTGGAAATGCGTAGTAAAGCCGGAAACAATGCGATCCGCATTCGCGGCAAAGCGCCGTTGTTGGGATGCCAGGGTTTTCCCGAGCGTTTGTCCGGGCGCTCAGGTCGTCATTCCGAAACCAAGCAAGCGGACGCGTTGCCGGAATTTTTCCAGATGGTCGTTGCGGACCACCAGCATCTTCTCCCCGGTGGGCAGACAGAGCGCCGATGTTTCCTTGTGTCCGGCAATGGCGCTTGCCGTCTCCGCATCGCGGCATTCGACCAGCACGGCGGCTCCCGAGAGTTTCAGCGCCTTGCCGTTGCGCTCACTGTTGCGGATGAAGCTGTCGACTGTTTCGGGCAGCATCATGTCATCGCCGCGTTCGAGGAAGGCGCGCAATTCGCCGATGTCGAACCCCTTCTCGATTGCCGTCAGCGCCTTTTCGCGGTCGAGCCGCCAGATTCCCGGTGCTACGGACTCCGTCCAGTTGTCGAGCAGCAGCGTTTCTTCCGGTGCGGGCGTGCCGTGGGTGACCTTGATTTGCAGGCTGGGCAGCACCGAAAGCGCGAGGTCGCTGCTGACGACGCTCGGCCGGTATTCGTCTGCCAGCCCGAGAATGTAGGCGCCGAGCGGTGTCAGACGAATATGGCGCAAGCCGTCGTAACGGCTGAAGAAAGCCAGTTCGTCGGTACCCCACATGTCGCGAAAATCGCGGCGGGCGTCCTCTGGCGCTACGAACGCTACGTCGATCAGCCCCAGCGTCGCGGCGTATTCGAACAGAAACGCGAAAATGTAGCGTTCCTGCAGGATGTTCCACCCGCCGTGGCCATCGTAGCCGAGGGCGCCGTAGTCGGAACTGCAGACGTACAGGCGCCACGGATCGTGCGTGACCTCGAAATCCATTCCCGCGGCGCACATGAAGCGCGAAAACGCATCGACGGATACCCAGCGTCCAACCGGGCATTCCATCAACGCGTCTTCGATCTCCGCACGGCGCGGCGCAACGGCGGTCATTACCCGCCCCTTGCCGCCTTGTCCCTTTACCGCGTCGACACGGGAATACTCGTCGAGCAGCGTCGACTTCTGCCATTTGCGCCAGAGGGTGCGCAGCGTTTCGGCGGGCGGCGCGCTCAGCGCCTTGACGCCGGCTGGGGTCACGGTCAGACGGTTACCGGTGCGCGTCGCCAGTCCGCCGGCCTGCAACAGCAGCGGCCAGGCGAAGGCGCGGATCGGGCCGATTTCCTGCACCCATTTGTGTTTCTTCTCGACCCACGGGTAATAGTCGCCGCTCACCAGTTTTTCGCCGAGCAAGCGCAGACTGGCCGCGCCGGGCAAGGCGGTTTTTTCGCTGACCTGAATGCGCGTCTGTTCGAGTGTGCGCAGCAGGATGAGCGCTTCCTGGGCGGCTTCGCGCTCGGTGAGGCGCACCGTGAGCGCTTCGTTTTCCGGAAGGCTCTCTGCGCCGGATAGTCCGATTGGTTCCGGAGGCGGCACGAAGGCGTGCAAAACAGCCTGCAAATCCGGCGGAACCCGCTGGCTGCGCTCGTGCGGATCGTAAAGGATGAACAGGCCGAGTGCCGATGCCTTGCTGCTGAAGCGGTCACTCGACTTGATGCCAGCGGCGACGAATGCCGGTTTTGCGCCATGGCGGGCGAAGAAACGGCGCGCGTCGTGGCGGCCGTTGGCCTCATGCACCGCCTCTGCCACCGCCGCGCGCTGGAGCTCGTCGAGTTGATCCCATACGGCACGCGCCTTGCCGCCGAGCAGCGCCGAGGCGATCATGTCGATTACCTCTTGCTTGCGCAGGGGCTTCTCGCCGGGCAGGTGGCTGGCCAGAGCCTTCAGTTGCGGAACAGTCAGGTTTTCGAGTGCAATTTTCAGCGTGACGGGCATTGCGGTCTAGAGATGAAGATGGCGCGGCGAAGTGCGCAGTTCGCGTATTCTGTCTGAAAAAGCCGAAAAATCGAAAAAGTTGCTCAGCCAACAAACGGTCAATGGGAAGAGCTGTCTTTCCGAGAACCAGCTTCCTGCACAGCCGCTAGCCTTGATCCAAAATAGTCTGGCCCGGATCATAGCGGTGCGTCAGTCTTACAAGCTCGCCCTGATCAGCAAAGACTCTTTGCAGTTCGGCCATTTCAGCTTTTTCATGTCGTGTCAGTTCCCCTCCGCCCAAGCATTCGCCTTGATAACCGTTGACGATGAGCGTCGTTTTCTTGTCGAAAGCAGCAGCCTCGATCAGGCTCGCAGCGCTCCTTGATTGCAGGTAAAGCGTGATGTCGTTGATAAACAGGATGTCACGTGCAGCTTGCAGCTTTTTGATAAGCGTGTCGATCATTTGAGCATTGCGCTCTGCTTTTTCTATCGCTTCGCTTTCAGAATTCGAACTGAGGCGTGGCGGCTCAAGCTTAGCCCGCAAGTCGAGAACCTGGCTTCCTGACGGCGGTATGAGTTCGCCTCCGGCACCGACAATCCCCCGTTTCAGTGCCAGTGCGTGGGGAATGACGGGCGCCATGTCGAGCAGGGCAATCCTCGGCCCAAGCCCTTGATGGCAGAGTTCATCCAGCCAACGTTTGCAAAGTGTTGTCTTGCCGGTGTTGACCTCGCCGGTGATCAGGATTTTCTTTCCGAGGCATCCCGCGATTGCTTCCATCAGCACCGGATCACCTTGTGCTTATTGTTGCCGGCATAGGTTTCCGGCAGCAGGAAGAGCATGATGGTGCCGGCCAGATAAATGCCGCTGCTGACTAATAGGCCTGTCTGTAATCCGTAATTTTTGCCAATGGCACCGATGGTGAATGGGGCAACGATTGCTCCGATGCGCCCCATGTTCCAGCAAAACCCGCCGGCGTAAGCACGCACATGCTCTGGAAACAGTTCTGCATAGTAGGCACCGAGAATCCCACCGGAGCCGCACAGACCAAAGCCAACGACAGCCCCCCACCAGAACAGGAATATCGGGTTCTGCACGAGGATATAGATGGTGATGGATACCGCGCAGAGCAGAAAGGCGACAATCATTGCGCGGCGGCGACCTATTTTGTCCGCGAGCAGGCCGAAGAACTGGAATCCGAAAAACATGCCGACATACATGACGACAGAGAAACCAAGCATGGTCGTGACGTCCAGGCCTCTCTCCTTCGTCAAAAAGGTAGGAATCCAGAAAGCAGCGCCCCAATAACCGGCCAAATTGACGATGCTCACCAAAGTCGCCGGTAGTGTAATTCGCACCAGTTCGCTGGAAAAAATTGTCATCAGGCCGACATTGGCTGGCCTCGTCTTATGTTCTCTTTGCGATACTTTGATGTCTGGTGGAATCAGGCGAAGTACGATCAGCGCGAACGGAATTGATAGCGCACCAAAGGCGAACAACGACTGCCAATCAATGGCAATGACCCAGCGACCCACGAGTGAAGCGACGACCGCACCTATCGCAAAACTGCTGAAGACAAAGGATGCGGCGCGTGCGCGGTAGTGTGGCGACCAGTGCTCTGCGATTAGTGCTGAACATGGTCCCCAGACCCCGCCGATGGCCAATCCGGTGAAAAAGCGCAGGACCATCCACGACGACCACGTGCTCACGAAGTAGACCGATCCCATGCCAACCCCGAGCCAGACAAGGGCCAGCACCAAGGAAAAACGGCGTCCGCGATTCTCGGCGATGAGTCCAAAAACTATGCTGCCAAGCATTGCGCCCAACGCCGTTGCTGAACCTAATAGCCCACCATCGATGAGTGAAATTGACAGAACTTTCAGCAATACCGGCATTGCTATGGCCAGTACCATCAGGTCGTAACTGTCGAAGAGATAGGCAACAAATCCTGCCCAAAGAACCTTCCAGCGATGGTCCGAGCCATTTACAGCATAATTTTGGGCGGGGGGTAAAGATAAATTGCGAGTATTCATTTGTGGGTCAGGTTGATCACGGTGCCAGCTAAGCGAAATTTTCCATTAAACCTTAAAACCTCAATTAACCAGATAAACAAAAGATTGCAGTACTTTGCTTGCTCACCCATTGGGTGAGGCGACTTAACATCGTAAGCTCACGATTCTCTTCGTGAACTTCGTCCCTCTTCAGGGAGGCTACGCGCTGCTCTTCGTGGTTCAACTGCTTTTTCTAGGTTAAACACGCCGATAAACCTCCGCACCCGTCTTCACAAACTCTACCGCCTTCGTTTCCATTCCTTTTTCCAGTGCTGCCGTCTCATCAATCCCCTGCGCTTCGGCGAAGTCGCGCACGTCCTGCGTGATCTTCATCGAGCAGAAGTGCGGGCCGCACATCGAGCAGAAGTGGGCGACCTTGGCCGATTCCTTGGGCAGGGTTTCGTCGTGGAAGCTCTTGGCCTTGTCCGGGTCGAGGCCGAGGTTGAACTGGTCGTCCCA
>JAIFKU010000004.1 GCA_020049495.1 Accumulibacter sp. | reverse complement strand
GCGGCATGTTGCTTTTTACCACGCTGCGCCGTCCCGGCGGGCGCAATTCGCTGACGCCGACTCAAGCCACCCTGCTGATCAATCGGGAGGATGCCCAGGTCATCGATGTGCGCGAACCTGATGAGTACGTGGCCGGACATCTGCCCGAGTCGCGCAATCTTCCGCTCGGCCAGCTTGACGATCGTGCCGGCGAACTCGACAAATTCAAGGACGTCCCGCTGATTCTGGTTTGTCATTCAGGAGCACGCACGACAGGCGCTTGTTCGCGCCTGGAAAAACTTGGCTTTACCAAGGTGCATAACCTTGACGGCGGAATCAATGCGTGGCGAGCAGCCGGCCTGCCACTCAAGAAAGGTGCCAAGAAATGAGTGCTTTGCCGCGTGTGCTGATGTACTCGACGGCGGTTTGTCCCTTCTGCATTCGGGCAGAACAGTTGTTGCGTGCGCGGGGTGTCGTCGAGATCGAGAAAGTGCGCGTTGACCTTGATCCGGATCGGCGGGCCGAAATGATGGAAAAGACGGCGCGCCGTACCGTTCCGCAGATCTATATCGGCGAAACTCATGTCGGCGGCTGCGATGAACTGATCGCTCTCGACCATGCCGGAAAACTGCTTCCACTGTTGTCCGGCGAGACACTTTAACCGGCTGACGGTCCAGCCGCCCATTTTGAACATTTAACCCACCAAGAAAATCATCATGACTGAACAAGAAGCCCCGCTGTTTGCCATTGAAAAACTCTATGTCAAGGATATCTCGCTTGAGGTACCAAACGCCCCGGCAATCTTCCTGGAGAGTGAAAGCCCGGAAATCGGCATCCAGTTGCAGACCGGGGTGCAGCGCCTTGGCGAGGATGCCTTTGAAGTGACCCTGACCGTCACGGTGACCGCCAAGCTGGGCGAAAAAACCGTGTTTCTGGTCGAGGTCGGTCAGGCCGGTATTTTCCGCGTCAGGAATGTGCCGGAAGAGAACCTTGATCCGCTGCTCTCGATCGCCTGTCCGAACATCCTTTTCCCGTATGCCCGTGAGGCTGTTTCCGAACTGGTTACGCGCGCCGGTTTCTCCCCGGTCATTCTGCAACCGGTCAATTTCGAAGCGCTCTATGCTTCGCGTCTGCAGCAGGCGCAGGAAGCCGCTGCGGCTGAAGCTGGGGCAGGTGGCGCGACGATTCAGTAAGGGAGTGCCTGTGAAATGAAGCGACTGCTGCCTTTGCTTTGCCTGGCGAGCCTGTCCCCGCCGCTGGGCGCCATCGAATACCGCACGGTCGAGGCGGCGACGGTGCTCTACGACGCACCTTCGCAGCGCGGCAGCAAGCTCTTCGTCATCAAGCGTGACACGCCGGTTGAACTGGTGGTCAACCTTGAAGGCTGGTCCAAGGTGCGTGACGCCGAGGGCGGTCTGGCCTGGATCGAGAAGAAATATCTGGTCGATAAGCGATCGGTCATTGTTACGGCCGACCGGGCCGAGGTGCGACAAAAAGCTGAAGCGGGTTCGCCGCTGGTGTTCGAGGCCGAAAAGAACGTCGCCCTCGATTATCTTGAGGCGCTGCCTGGTGGCTGGATCAAGGTTCGCCATCGCGACGGCCAGTCCGGCTTCGTCCGCGCCAACCAGATCTGGGGCCTCTGAGTTTGAACCTCACGGTAGTTGGGGCGGGTGCCTGGGGCACGGCGCTGGCTATTGTTTTCAGCGCCAAACACCGCGTAACACTGTGGACCCGTGAGGACAGCGTGACGCAAACCCTGCTCGCCGAACGCGAGAACAGACAGTTCTTTCCCGGTTTTCACCTGCCCGATGCCGTGCTGATCGGCACTGATTTTGCTGCTTCGGTTGCAACCGCCGATTTGCTGGTGTTGGCCACGCCGTTGGTCGGCTTTCGTCCGACCCTGTGCCGCTTGCGCGACCAGCATCAGGTCAAGCCGCTGATCTGGGTGTGCAAGGGAATGGAAGCGGGGAGCGCCAGACTTCCACATCAGATCGTTGCCGAAGAACTTGGCGAAGACAGCCTGTACGGTGCGCTGAGCGGACCCAGTTTTGCCGAGGAGGTGGCCAAAGGTCTGCCGGCGGCGATCACGCTGGCCACCAATGATCCCGGGTTTGCCCGGCAGACGGCGCTTGAACTGCACAGTTCGCGTCTGCGCATCTACGCCAACGATGATTTGCCCGGGGTCGAAGTGGGCGGGGCGGTCAAGAATGTGATGGCCATTGCGACCGGTATCTGTGACGGTCTTGGTCTTGGCTACAGCGCCCGTGCCGCGCTGATGACGCGCGGTCTGGCCGAGATTGCCCGCTTCGGCGTGGCGCTTGGCGGACAACCGAGCACCTTCATGGGACTGGCCGGCATGGGCGATCTGGTCCTGACCTGTACCGGTGATCTCTCACGCAACCGGCAGGTGGGTCTGGCCCTGGCGGGCGGCAAGAAACTGCCGCAAATCCTGGCCGATCTCGGACATGTGGCAGAAGGCGTGAGCACGGCGCGGGAGGTAGTGCGAATTGCCGCGCAACTCGGTATCGAGATGCCGATTACGCAAGCGGTTGATGCGATATTGCACCACGACGTACCCGCTGCGGAGGCCGTGGAAACACTGCTCAGCCGTGACCCGAAGCCGGAAATGCAGTAAGCAGCACAGAAGCATTAACCTAGAAAAAGCAGTTGAACCACGAAGAGCAGCGCGTAGCCTCCCTGAAGAGGGACGAAGTTCACGAAGAGAATCGTGAACTTCGAGGTTAATAGCCTACTTTAAATCCCTCCCTCAAACCCCATCTGCCGCCACGCTTCAAAGACCATGACCGCCACCGCATTCGAAAGATTCAGGCTGCGCTGACCCGGTAGCATCGGCAGGCGCAAGCGCTGTTCTTCGGGAAATTCGGCCATGACCTCGGCAGGCAGGCCGCTCGTCTCGCTGCCGAAAACGAACACATCGTCCGCACACAAAACCGGCGCGTCAAAGCGCTGGCCGCCGCGCGTGCTGATGGCGAAGCGGCGTCGTCCGGCCAGTGCCGTTTTGCAGACACTCCAGTCGGCATGTCGGAAAACGCGGGCAAATTCGTGATAATCAAGGCCGGCGCGCCTGAGCGAACGATCCTCCCAGCGAAATCCGAGCGGCTCCACCAGATGCAATTCGGCACCGGTATTAGCGCACAGACGGATCACGTTGCCCGTGTTGGGCGGAATCTCGGGTTGGAACAAGACAACAGCAACCAAGGTTAACTCCAAAAAATGATTTGTTTATTTCTAAAATCAGCTAAAATCAGTCAATTAGCGTAACTACCTCTATAAGTACTGGAGCTTACGATGGCTCGGCCGGAAAAGATTCGCCTCGGCGATCTGCTCATTCAACAAGGCCTGCTCACGGATGAGCAGCTCAAATTTGCGCTCGACGAGCAAAAGCGCAGCGGTCGTAAGTTAGGCCGTATTGTCGTCGAAAGTTCATTCGTCACGGAAGAGGCTATCTCGCAGGCGCTAGCCAGGCAGTTGCAGATTCCCTTCGTCGATCTCAAGCACTTCAATCCCAAGCCGGAACTGATCAATCTGTTGCCCGAAGCACAGGCGAGGCGTTTCCGTGCAGTGGTACTGGGCGAGATTGACGGACGCTTGCAGGTCGGATTCGTTGATCCCACCGATCTGCAGGCTTATGACGATATTCTGCGCCTGCTGCGCCGGGAGATCGAACTGGCGGTTGTTGCCGAAAGCCCGTTGCTGGCGCTGATCGATCGTGTCTATCGACGCACCGAGGAAATTTCCGGACTGGCCAAGGAATTGACTGCCGATCTGGGCGATGTGCCGGTCGAGTTTGGCGATCTGCTGGGAACGGCTACAGGTGCAGAAGAGGCGCCTGTCGTCAAGCTGCTACAGACCGTCTTTGAAGAAGCCATGCGTTCGCGTGCTTCCGATATCCATATCGAACCGCAGGACCACTCATTGCGTGTCCGATTCCGTATTGATGGTGTCCTGCATGTGCAGATGGATGCCGATGCCAAGATCGCCCCGGCACTCGCCCTGCGTCTGAAGCTGATGTCCGGCCTGGATATCTCGGAAAAACGCCTGCCACAGGATGGCCGTTTCGCCATGAAGGTACGCAACAACACGATCGACGTGCGGATCTCGACCATGCCGACCCAGTACGGTGAGTCGGTTGTGATGCGTTTGCTCAATCAGAATACCGGTCTGCTCGGCCTGGACCGGCTCAACATGCCACCACGTACGCTGGAGCGTTTACGCCATGCGGTACGACGGCCGAGTGGCATGGTACTGGTCACCGGTCCAACCGGGAGTGGCAAGACTACAACGCTTTACGCCGCCCTCTCGGAACTCAACACCACCGAAAAAAAGATCATCACGGTCGAAGACCCGGTCGAATACCGCTTGCCTGGCATCAACCAGGTACAGGTTCATGACAAGATCGACCTCACCTTCGAGCGTGTTTTGCGCTCGGCGCTGCGTCAGGATCCGGACATCGTTTTGGTTGGCGAAATGCGCGACCAGACGACCGCCGAAATCGGCATGCGCGCGGCGATTACCGGCCACATGGTGCTGTCGACCCTGCACACCAATGATGTCATCTCCACCCCGATCCGCCTGCTCGACATGGGTGTGCCGCGGTACATGGTGGCCTTGTCCCTGCAACTGGTGCTGGCGCAACGATTGATCCGGGTCATTTGCGAGAACTGCGCCGAGCCACATACTCCTGCACCACACGAACATGAATGGTTGCGTTACGAACTGAGCGATACCGTCGACCAGCGCAAATTCGTACGCGGCAAGGGGTGCACGCATTGCGCAGGAACCGGGTATACCGGGCGTACCGGTGTTTACGAGATGCTCGAAATGACCAATGAAATTATTGAGGCCATCAACAGTGACGACGCTGGAACGTTCGTGCAGGCCGCCCGTAAACAGATGGCCGGTGAAACCCTGCGTCGCGATGCGGTGCGCCTGGTTGTCAAAGGACGAACAACGATAGAAGAAGCCATGCGCATCAGCAATCAGTTTGAGGATTGAACGTTTTGATTAACCACGAAGTACACGAAGGCCACGAAGGAAAAACATTTCGGGATTGTTCTGAGGACGTAGTTAGGGGCGTGGTGGATGCGGCAATTATGGTTCACCGTCATCTTGGGCCTGGATTGCTTGAATCAGTTTATGAACAGGCTCTGGCTGTTGAGTTGTCGCAAAGAGGTGTCGGGGTTTTGTGCCAAGTTGAAGTGCCGGTGTTTTACATAGGGCATGATCTTGGAACAGGGTTTCGTGCTGATATGATCATTGAGGATAGCTTGTTGCTCGAATTGAAATCAGTTGATACGTTTTCCGGTGTTCACCTGGCTCAGGTAATCACCTATTTGCGTTTGCTAGGGTTAAAGCGAGGACTGCTCCTCAATTTCAATACCCGGTTATTGAAGGAAGGTATCAAGCGTGTGTCAATCTAAGCGATCGAGTTGGAAAGAAAACATGTCAAGTGCTCATGTGTTTTCTCAATCTTATCTTCGTGGCCTTCGTGCTCTTCGTGGTTAACAAATAAACCAACCATGCCGACCTTCGCATATAAAGCACGCAATAGCGGAAGCGAACTCGTCGAGGGTGTGCTCGAGGGCGCCAGTTCGGGCGTAGTGGTCGACCTTCTGCGCGGGCAGGGGCTGACGCCGGTGGACGTCAGGGAAGAAAAAACCAGGACAACCAAATCCGCATCCAGCCTGAATGCCTCCGTGTTCAAGCAAAAGATTTCGCATATCGACCTGCTGCTCTTCAGCCGGCAGATACACACGCTGCTCAAGTCCGGCGTGCCGATCATGCGTGCCTTGAGTGGCTTGCAGGATGCAGCCATCAATCCGGAGATGAAGCGCGTAATCGGTGAGGTGCGCGAAAGCCTGGAGGGTGGGCGTGAATTGTCCCAGGCACTGGCGAAACATCCGCGCGTTTTTTCGCCATTTTATCTGTCGATGGTGCGCGTCGGCGAGGCCACCGGTCTGCTCGAGGAAATCTTTTTCCGGCTGTTCGAGCATCTGGAATTCGAACGGTACATGCGCGAGCAGGTGAAAACAGCCATGCGCTACCCGACTTTCGTGGTGATCGCCATGGCCGTGGCCATCGTCGTCGTCAATATTTTCGTCATTCCGGCCTTTGCCAAGGTTTTTGCCGGTTTCGGCGCCGAATTGCCACTGATGACACGGGTTTTGCTCGCGTTTTCCAACTTCATGGTGGATTACTGGCCGGCCATGCTCGCTGGCTTGATCGGGTGCGTGCTGGCTTTTCGCGCCTGGGTGGGGACGGTCAAGGGGCGTTACGACTGGGACCGGATGTCGCTGAAAATTCCGATTGCCGGAAAGATTCTGCACAAGGCGGCACTCTCCCGATTCTCCCGCAGTTTTTCCTTGGGCATACGCAGCGGCGTTCCGGTCATGCAGGCGCTTTCCAATTCGGCGCAAACAGTGGACAACAGCTACCTTTCGCGTTGTGTCGAGGGTATGCGCGAGAATGTCGAGCGCGGTGAAAGCCTGCTGCGTGCGGCGATCAGTTCCGGCATTTTTACGCCGGTGGTATTGCAGATGGTGGCCGTCGGCGAAGAATCCGGCGCCGTCGACGACATGATGAACGAGATCGGCGACATGTACCGGCAGGAGGTCGAATACGAGCTCAAGACGCTGGGGCAGCAGATCGAACCGATCCTCATCGTCATGCTCGGCATCATGGTACTTATACTTGCACTCGGCATCTTCCTGCCGATGTGGGATCTGGGCAAGGTGGCGATCAAGCGATGATTGCGCCTGCGCCCCGGGGTATCGGCTACTACGCGGCCTCGCACTGGTTTCAGGGAGCTGTTCTTTTCGTACTTGTCGGGGCCTTGGCTATCGGCCTTCTGTCGGCATTGAGTGATGCCAGGGAAAGTGCGGAAAAGCTGGTGGTTGAACTGAGCATACGCAATATGCGGACTGGCATGCAACTTGCGATGGGAGAAGCATTGATGCAGCAGCGGGAGGGGGAAATGGCTACATGGGCTGGTCGTAATCCTATCACCTGGCTGGGATCCAAGCCGGATGGTTATCTTGGGGCATGCCCGGTGGCCGGGCGGCAGTTCTTGCCGGGCGGGGCGTGGTGTTTTGATTACGAACGGCGTGAGTTGGTCTATCGGCCACGCAGCATTAAACACCTGCGCGCGCTACCGGAGGGCGGCGGGCGAGCGTGTGGTCAATTGAGTTGGCGCGTGGCGCGGGCGTCGGAAAATACGGCACGGGGAGGCTTGGTTGGGCTGCGTCTCGAAGCCGCTTCACCCTGCCAATGGCTTGTGGATGGGAATTGAAATGATTAATCAGGAACCAGCGAACCAGCGAGCTGAGTTTTGCCGTTATAGGCCATAAGGCGTATCCTTCAAGGGTTAGGCCATTTTCAGGAGGTTTTGCAATGCGACGTAGTGCACAAGGTTTTACCCTGGTTGAACTCATTATTGTCATTTCCATCATCGGAATACTGGGTGCCGTAGCCTTGCCGCGCTTCATTGCCGCTCAGCAGGACGCCCGGGTGGCCAAGGCTCAGGCTCTGTTTGGCAGTGTCCGTTCCGCAGCGGCGCTAGCAAAAGCCCGTTGCGAACTGGATCGGGCGGGACTGGTTGCGGGTGCAACGTGTACTGCTGCGGCTGGAACGGCGAACATGGATGGTACGGCTGTCGATATGGTCTTTACCTATCCGGCGGCGACTGCCGCTGGGATTCTGGCAGCCGCCCAATTGGTTCCCGGGTCGGATGGCCTGACGGTTACTGCCGGTAATCCCATTACCTTCAGCATGGTGGGCGCGACGACCCCGGCGACCTGCATAATCAGTTATACAGCAGCAACGGCGGGTGTTGCTCCGGTGATCACCGTGAATACGGCGGGTTGTTGATTTTTTTTGGAGATGTTGAAATGAAAAAGCAAAATGGTTTTACCCTGATTGAACTGATTGTCGTCATCGTGATTCTTGGCATTCTGGCAGCGACGGCATTGCCAAAATTTGTCGATTTGTCGACGGAGGCGGGCAACGCAGCCACTCAGGGCGTGGCTGGGGCATTATCGTCAGCGACTTCGGTGAACTATGCCGCAAAAACAGTGGGTAAAGCGGGTGCCGTAACCTTGAATGGCACTAATGCCGCGACCTGCACAACGGCTGTACTTCAGCAGTTAGTTAGCGGCATTACGTTGACTGATGGTGCCGGCGCTACTGCGAATGGTGACACCTACAATATAACGGCCGGAACCGGAGCCCCTGTAACCTGTGCAGCAAGTCCAGGCGTGGCCACCAAATGTACTCTCCAGGGCTTTAAAGGTGCTTCCTATCAGGCTACGGTGATCTGCACTGGACCGTAACTGATGTGAA
>JAIFKU010000032.1 GCA_020049495.1 Accumulibacter sp. | reverse complement strand
GCTTCGGCATGACGGTCGCCAATCTCAAGGCCGTGAACGGCATCAAGGGGCGCCTCAAGGTCCGTCCGGGATTAACCTTGCTGGTCGCCGGGAATAGCGACAGTAAGCCGCTCGACATGGCTGCCTTGCCTGAACAGCCGCGTCTGCCGGATGCTGATCCCAGACCGAAAGCCGGACGTTCGCATAGCGTGCGCCGGGGCGAAACGCTGCCCTCTATCGCCAAACGCTATGGCATCACGGTAGCCGAACTGAAGCGCATCAACCATTTGCGCAGCGACAGGATTACCGCGGGCACCCGTCTGGCCGTGAGTCCGGCCGGCAAGACGCTGGCCAAACGCGAAGCCAGGCCCGTTCCCGATACCGCCGGCAAAGCCGATAGCCCTGCAGTCCAACAAGCCCGGCAGGAGAAACAGTCACCGAAAATCGCCCACTACACCATCCGTCTTGGCGATACCCTGACCTCCATTGCCCGGCAATTCAAGGTTGCCGCCAATGACCTGATGCGCTGGAATCGCGTCTCGCCGAAGACTCTGCAACCGGGCAAGACGCTGACCATCCAGCTCGCGCAGAACCCCTGATTATTCTGCTTCGCTGTACAGGTGGCAGCGCAGCACATGCGTCGCGGAAATACGGCTCGTGGGCGGGTAGGCGCTACGGCACACATCGGTCGCCTGCGGACAGCGCGGGTGAAAATGGCATCCCGCCGGCGGATTGGCCGGCGACGGCATCTCGCCCGCCAGGCGTATGAATTCGGGCTGCTCGTCAAGACGCGGGTTGGGTACTGCGGAGAGCAGCGCTTGCGTATAGGGATGCCGTGGCGAGCGCAAAACCTCGTCGACCGTGCCCCGCTCGACAATGCGACCGAGGTACATGACCGCCACCTCATGCGCCAGATACTCGACCACGGCGAAGTTGTGCGTGATGAACAGGTAAGCCAGCCCGAGATCGTCCTGCAGTGCCTTGAGCAGATTGAGTATCTGCGCCTGTACCGAAACATCGAGCGCCGAGGTCGGCTCGTCGCAGACGATCAGTTCGGGCTGTACGGCCAGCGCACGGGCAATGGCGATGCGCTGCCGCTGACCGCCGGAAAACTCGTGCGGATAACGATCCACGCTTGTCGGAGCTAGCCCGACCTGCTGCAGCAACGCAGCGATGGCGGCACTGCGTTGCGCGTGTTGTGCCTCGACACCAAGCGCGCTCATGCCCTCGCCGATGATCTCGCCAACCGCAAGGCGCGGATTGAGCGAGGCGAAGGGGTCCTGAAAAATCATCTGCATGCGGCGACGTAGCGGTCGCAACTCACGGCGAGAGAGGACGCTCAGTTCGCGGCCCTCAAGCTGGGCCTTGCCGCCGGTCGGCTTGATCAGTTGCAAAATGGCCTTGCCCACGGTCGTCTTGCCGCAGCCGGATTCGCCGACCAGCGCCAGCGTGCGGCCACGCATGAGCTCCAGCGAAACGCCATCGACTGCTTTTACGTGGCCTACGGTACGCTGCAGGACACCGCGCCGGATCGGGAAGTGCACGCGCAGATCCTGCACCGCCAGCAGCGCAACATCCGCAGCAGGGCGCGCCAGCGCCGCAGCCGCCAAGTCTGGCGCAAGGGCCACGGCCCGGCCTGGTTCGGCCAGCAGGTGACAGCGTACGCGCTGCCCGCTGCCGGCGTCGTACCACGCCGGCGCCTCGTCGCGACAGCGTGGCCAGGCATACGGGCAGCGCTCGGCAAAGCGGCAGCCCGAGGGCATCGCCGAAAGTGCCGGCACCTGCCCGGCAATCGTTTCCAGACGCCCGCCACGCCGAGTCAGGTCGGGCAGCGCGGCAAACAGTTTCTGCGTGTAGGGATGGCGCGGCGAAGCGAAGAAAATGTCACGCGGCGCTTCCTCGACGATCTCGCCGGCGTACATGACGCCAACGCGGTGCGCCATCTGCGCGACCACGCCGAGATCGTGCGTGATGAGCAGCATGCCCATGCCGTGTTCGGCCTGCAGGCGGCGCAGGAGGTCGAGAATCTGCGCCTGGATGGTGACATCGAGCGCCGTCGTAGGTTCGTCGGCGATCAACAGTTTCGGCTTGCCGGCCAGCGCCACGGCGATCATCACGCGCTGCTTCATGCCGCCGGAGAGCTGGAACGGGAATTCGTTCAGCCGCCGCGGCGCATCGGCAATGCCGACGGCGTCCAGCAGTTCCAGCGCCCGCCGGCGTACGGCCTCGCCGCTCAGCGCCAGGTGGCGTTCGAGGACTTCGCCGATCTGCCGCCCGACGGTGAGTACCGGATTGAGGCTGGTCGCCGGCTCCTGGAAAATCATCGCCATGCCGCCGCCGCGCACCGCGCGCATTTCGGTTTCCGGCAATTGCAGCAGTTCGCTGCCGGAAAAATTCACTTCGCCGCCGAGAATACGCCCGGTCGGCGGCAACAGACGCAGCAGCGACAGCGCGGTGGCCGATTTCCCGCAGCCCGATTCGCCAAGCAGGGCCAGCGTTTCACCGGCGCGCACAGTAAAATCGATGGCATCGACGGCGACCAGCACTTTCCGGGTGTTGGCAAACCCGCTGGCAAAACCCATGCGCAGGCCGTGCACGCTCAGAATCATGTCGTCGCTCATGAGGACCCCGCCAGACGTGGATCGAAGGCGTCGCGCACGGCGTCGGCGAGCAGGTTGGCCGCCAGCACCAGCGCGAACATGAAGACGAAGGCGGCAGCCAGCGACCACCACACCAGCGGTTCGCGCGCCAGCTCCATGCGCGCGTTGTTGATCATCGTGCCGAAACTGATCATCGTCGGATCGACGCCGATGCCGACGTAGGACAGCACGGCCTCGGCCAGTACCAGACTGGAAAAATCCATGACCAGCGCGATGACTACGATGTGCATCAGGTTGGGCAGGATGTGGCGCAGGATGATGCGCAGATCGGCCACGCCGAAGGCCTGCGCGGCCTGGATGTACTCCAGTTCGCGCAGTTTCAGGGTTTCGCCGCGCAGCAGACGGCACAGCCCGGTCCAGCTGGTGACGCCGAGAATGCAGCACAAGGCCAGCAGGCGCAGGTCGGCACGCTCGGCAGCGGTGGCGAACCACTGCGGATGGGTGTCGATGATCACCTGCATCATGAGCACGGCGGCGGCGATCAGCAGTACGCCGGGAATCGAGCTGAGCGTGGTATATAAATACTGGATCAGGTCGTCGACCCAGCCACGGAAGTAGCCAGCCAGGATGCCGAGCAGGACAGCCAGCGGCAGCATGACCAGCGTCGTCACCAGTCCGATCACCAGCGCCGTGCGCACACTCTTGAGAATCTGGTAGAAGACATCCTGCCCGACCTTGTCGGTACCGAAGACATGGTAATCGACGCACAGGGCGGCCACCGGCAGCAGCAACAGCAACAGCACGCCCAGCGTCGCCAGCACGGCGCGCCAGGCAAAATCCGTCTCGCCACGCCACAGCGCCCGCCCCGCCTGGTGCACGGAACAGCCGTTGCGGCGCGCCCACAAAGCGGCGCAGCCGACAGCCAGGCCGGCAAAAACCAGCGTCGCCAGCAACTCAGCGACGAGTACCTGCCGGGCGATATCGGCGTCGCGCCGGGCTTCGTTTTCCAGATGCCGGCCGCCATATTTAAGGCGCGGGAAATCGCGCGTCTGGCGCAGGCTGCCATCGGCGGCGCGGACTTCGATGGCTTCCTTGGCGTAGGCCCGCGTCGCCAGCGGTGACGAATAGGTTTTTTCGTTGCGCGTGCGCAGGGGCGTGGCCACGGCATCGAGGACGGATAGAACTTCGATGGCGTAGACCGCCTGCTGATCCCCCTCACGGCTTTCGAGCCGGGGGCGGTAATGCAGAGAATCGAGCAGTCCGACCAGCACGAAGGCGGCCAGCACCGTGGCCGCGACCATTCCCGGACGGCTGCGCCCGACCCGGCGCCAGGCCGAACGCAGCGGCGGATTGCGCGCCGACAGCGCGCCGAGCACGGCCGCGGCAAACACCAGCAGCCAGATCAGTACATCCGACCAAAGGAGAACAGGAAGGAAAGTCATAAAGAGCAAACCACCAAGGCACCAAGGGCACCAAGTTTCACCAAGAAAACCAAGTTTTTCACTTGGTGCATCTTTGTGTTCCTGGTGACTTGGTGGTGAGATTTTCTGTTCTTCACTTTACTCAAAGCGTATCCGCGGATCGACGAAGGTATAGGAAATGTCGGTCAGGATCAGGCCGACGATGTAGAGTACCGAACCGATGAAGACCATGGCGCGCACCACGGCGAAATCCTGCGCGCTGATGGCGTCTATGGTATAGCTGCCGAGTCCCGGAATGCCGAAAAAGGATTCAGTCAGCAGCGAGCCCATGAACAGCAGCGGAATGACCACGACGACGCCGGTCAGGATGGGAATCATGGCGTTGCGCAGCACGTGGCGGAACATCACAATGACCTCGGAAAGCCCCTTGGCCCGTGCCGTGCGCACGTAGTCCTTGCCGATCTCTTCGAGGAAAATCGTGCGGTACCAGCGCACCGACGAACCGATGCCGGAAATGACGCCGATCAGCACCGGCAGGATGAGGAACTTCCAGGCATCGAGCTCCCCGCTGTAACCCGAGATCGGTACCAGCCGCCACAGCTTGCTGATCAGGTACTGCCCGCCGATGATGTAGAACAGGCCGGAAATCGACATCATCGCCACGCACAGCACAACGCCCCAGAAATCGAGCGGACTGGCGCGGAAGAAGGCCAGCAGCAGGGCCAGACTGACCGTCACGAACAGCCCGAGAATGAAGGTCGGCAGCGCGATGGCCAGCGACGGCCCCATGCGCGAGGTGATTTCCCTGGCGATATCGCGGCCGTCCTCGGCCCGCCCGAAATCGCCGACGAACATGCGTGCCGACTTGGTGAACAATACGGTATCAGTCAGTACCCCGACGCCGGGTGCACCGGCGTTGATGAACAGCGGCTTGTCGTAACCGCGCTCGGCTTTCCATTTTTCGATCGCTTCCGGCGTCACGCGCTTGACCCCGAGCTGCATGCGCGCCATGTCGTCCGGTGTATTGACGACGAAGAACAGCGCGAAGGTAATCAGATTCACCCCGATCAGGATCGGGATGGCGTAGAGCAGTCGGCGCAGGATATAGGCGAGCATGGCGGAGTCGTGGGTTAGTGTGAAAGTCGCGCGCGCGACTCTCGAACCTCCCCTCGCCCTCTGGGAGAGGGGTCGGGAGTGAGGGAAACGGGCAAGCCTTCGTCTTTCATAATGTGGGGTGGCGCCTCATCCATGTCCGTTAGCGCAACAAGGGCTCGATCCAGTCCCAGCGCTTGTCCCTGACCATCACGAAGCGGCAGCGCCCCGCGGACAAATTCGCCCACAGGCCGCCGATCAGGCGGTCATCCCCGGCATCCGTCCAGCGGTCGCCTCCCTTGTACTCGACGGCAAGAACGGGGCCCGGTTTTCCGTGACATTCCGGCAACTGGCAAAGGAAATCGGGGTAGAAACGCCCATTGGCCTTTTGCAGGAAGAAGGAACTGCCTTCGCGGCGCACCAGGTTGCGCACCCAGAAGCGGATACGGCCCTGCTGCGCCTGAATGTCCAGCCAGCAGGCGCACTCGAATTCCTCCTTGCTGTCGAAATCGCCAATGCGGCCATAAAAATGCTTGCGGAAATCGAAACTCCCGAATTCCGAAGTTCTCGGATCGTAGTCGCGGCTCGGCGCATAGGCCTGCGGGTGAAAATCGAAGGCATACGCATCGCTGACCACCACACGCGACGCCGCATCCTCGCCCAGTAGCGTCTGCTGGAAAGCCTGGCCGACAGCCTGCCGGCGCAACTCGCGGATGCGCGCCTCAAGGAGATTGCGGATCAGGAATTTCTGCAGATTGGCGCGCGCCAGCGTGAAACCTGCCTTGCGCAGCAGTTCGCCCAGCCACGCGACAAGGAAGGCCTGCTTGCTGGCGTGGGTGAGGGATTGCTCCGGCAGGTTACGGCACAGCCAGGTTGCCAGCCGCACGGCATCCCAATGCTCGGGCTGATAGACCAGCCCCAGGTCACGTTGCAGCTCGGGCAGAAAGCGTGAAAAAACCCGCCCGCTGGCAGCGTCCACGTCGATCTCGCCGCCCTCGGAAGCCTTGATTCCGGCGCCCAGCGCCGTCAAGTCGCCGGGCGTTGGAGAAGCGTCGTAGGCCGACAAATCCCACGGATAGTCCAGAATCTCCGGATCGTCGAACAACTGCAATGCGCCCTGCACCCGCAAGGCCAGTTGCGGCACAAGAAAACGCTCGCCGAGTTCGGCCGGCGTCTGGAAAAACTCGATAGCGCTGGTGCGGCTGACTGCAGCGGCTTCAACGATGGCCGCCGTCGCCGTCTCGGAACGCACCGATGTCTTGAGCTCATCCGTCTCGTCTTCGGTCAGTGGCGCGTGGATCGTCAGCGTGTTGAGCTTGCCGTCCCAGCTCACCTTGTCGCGCACCGGCTTGGGCACGCTCCTGAGATCGGGTTTCTCGCTCAGCGTGATCGCCACGGGACGGGCGACAACGCGTCCGCTGCCAATGTCCAGACGCCCCTGATCGGGCTTTGCCGCAGTCACGAACTCGCTCACCTCGCGCCGCTCGAAACCTGCTCCGGCGACCAGGCGGTCACGCAGGGCGCTGGCGGTTTCGGCAAAGTTGCGCGAGACGACGAAGGCGTAGGACTGATTCAGCGCCCGCGCCTGCCGATGACTCGCGCCCGGTTGACGCAATACGCGCCCAAGCAACTGCTCAACCGCTGTCGCCGAATGCAAGGAAGCCATGCTCACCAGAATGTAGGCAAACGGGCAATCCCAACCTTCGGCCAGCGCCTTCTGGGTGATGACGAACTTGACCGGGCAATTTGGATCGGCAATGCCCTGCTTGTAGTCCGCGTCGATCTGCTCCAGCCCCTTTTCCTCACCGGTGGCGACGATGATCTCGCTGGCCGGGATACCGTGGTTGGCGATCAGCTCATTGCGCACACGCTCGAAATCCAGCGTATCCACACCGGCCCGGCGCGGCTCGGACTGAATCAGCACCAGTGGCCGCAAGTAGGCGGCACCGGCCCGGCGTTCGTCTTCAGCCAGCGTGTGCAGGGCATCGCGGCGACCGATGGCGTCGGCCAGACACTGTTGCCAGTTCGGCTCCGTTTCAAGCACCACCGGCAGCTTGATCATTTCTTCCGCCTTCAGCTCGGCGGCGGATACGCTGTGCAATACGTTGCTGGGCGTGCGCTCAAGATCGGGCGTGGCTGTCAGTTCCATCACCCCGCTGGGGCGAAAGCGCGCCAGCATGTCGAAGGCCAGTTCGGTGCGGTTGTTGTGCGCCTCGTCGACGACCACGAAGGGTCGACGCAGACGCAGTACGTTGGCCAGCGAATAGGGCGTAATACGATCCGTGCCTTCGCCTTCGGTCAACAACTCGTCGCGCTGCGTGGGCGACAGGTTGTCGAAGTGGTGCATCAACGCGCCGCTGGATTGGTACACCTTGCGGCATTCCTCCTCCTCCACCTGAAACGCCTGCCGCGTGGCGACGATGATCGTGGTCGAGGTATCCAGCGTGGCGCGCGTCACGCTCTTGGCTTCGTCCAGATCGAGCACGGTGATAACGCCGGCATCGCGCAAGGCCGCATGGTAAGGATGCTGGCGCTGGCGCAAGGCGCGCAGCGTCTGCTCGCGGATCGGCTTGCTCGGCACCAGCCACAGGATGACGCTGTGCTCGCAACGCAGTAGATGCGTATTGACCAACGCCACGCTCTTCGCCGCCAGCCAGGTCTTGCCGCCGCCGGTGGGCACGCGCAGGCAGAAGTACGGCATATCGGCCGGGAAACCCGCTAGCGGGTTGTAGGTATTGCCACGGCCCCACAGGCGCTCGGTGGTCGCGGTGAAGGCAATCGACGCCGACGGCAGTTCGTGGCAGGCCTTGAAGTAGGCTTCCACACTGTCGAGAACTTGCGACTGGTAATTCTTCGGAGCAAAAACCATCATTGCTTTTCGTTCCCGTGATGTACCGAGGGTTCCTGTAGGCTAAGCGGCTGTTCCGGCTGCAACGGGGCGTATTCAGCAATGCCGTTACGGTTGATCACGAGAGGCGTACCGGTAGCTTTTGCTAATTCGTGTGCACGCGCTGCAGCGCGGCGCAAGGCAACGAGCGATAGCCGGATATCAGCATCCTGCGCCTGTTCGATCGGTTGTTTATTCATGGTCTTTCGCTCCAGTCCAGCAGCAATGGTTCGCTGCCTGAATTGTCGTATAACGCCCAAGCATCGACACACGGCGCATACAGCCGCTTGAAGTTTATCTGACCCGCATCGAAGCGACGCCGGATAACGTGCTCGGGAATATCATGTCCGCCCTGCCTGACCCGCTGCGCCACACGAGCGATAGCCTCCTCGGCGCTCGCCAGTTGCAGAAATATCAGCTTTACCCGGTAACCCGCCTCCTGCCATTGCTTGATCAGGCGCAGATAACCACGCCCTGACAAGGTAGTCTCAAACGCAAAGCTCTCGCGCAGCGAGAAATGCCGATCCAGTTCCTGCAACATCAGTCGTCCGGCCTGAATTGCCGCACGCTCCGGAGAAAACGGTGCTAAACCGGCGGCGATCAGATCGGCATTCACGAACACCGGACAATCTGCCTCGTTGGGCAAAAACTCGCGGGCAAAGGTGGTCTTTCCTGCCCCGTTGGGTCCGGCGATAATGATGATACGAGCCGCATCGGGAAAGCCAATCCGCATCACTTGCTGCCGAAGACGTCTTCAAACGAAACTGTTTTCATGCGACCTTCATCGCATGCCTGTGCCCTGCGCAGCGCTTCTTCCGCCCAGACCCGGTCAATTTCTGCATCGGGCTTGTCCAGGCTTTGCATGATTTTCTCCACCACCTCATAACGCTCTGCCGCTTTCAACTGCAAAACAAGTTCAATGATTTCCTGCTTGCCCATGATCAACTCCTTCGAGTGAAAGACAACAGTCCTGCATGACGCATAGTTTACACGTCCAGCGCGTAAGGCGTTTGCTTGAAGGTGATGCCCTCACGCGCAGCGCGGCCGCCCATGCGGTTGGCCGCCGCGTAGATCACCTTGGGGCCGGCGAATTTCGGCAGCACGTCGAACACCGGCCCGGTCAGCACATTGCCGCCGGCGACGGACTTGTCCTTGAGAATGCCATTGTAGAGCAGGTAGATGCCGCGTCCCTCATGCACACCCAGGAGCGGCGAAAGGTGAATTTCGTCATTCCCGCGTAGGCGGGAATCCAGCGCGACCGTTGAATTCTGGCTCTGCACTTCCTGCGGTCGGATTCCGGGTTCGGCTGCGCCGCCCCGGAATGACGGCATAAATCCTGTGCCGGTCTCGGCAAACCAGACGAATTCGGCGAGTTGGGCGAACGTTACATCGGCGCGGATCTGCCCATCGGCCGTAAACAGAGGCTCGGTCGACAGGCGGCAGAACTGGAAGCCGCCGCCCAGGCCTTCGACGGCGTTGCCCTTGGCATTGGTGTAGCCCGTGGCTACGCGCCTGACCCGTTCGGCGGTGACACTCCGGGCGATGTTCTCGTCCATCTCGACGAGGATGAAACGGCGTGTGCCGCCGTCCTCGGCGTTTTGCCTGAGCACCGCGTGGCCGGTCGTGCCGGAGCCGGCGAAGCTGTCGAGGACGAGGGAGTCCTTGTCGGTGGCGATTTGTAGAATGCGCTGGATCAGGCGGGTGGGTTTGGGGGTGTCGAATGCAGTTTGCGTTCCAAATATATCTTGAACTTCTTTGCGGGACTCGTCGGTATGACCAACTTCCTCGTGAGGCCACCACGTCCAAGGAGCTATGCCCTCTATAGTCGAAAGGAATTGAACACGTTGAGGTATGGCGTTGCCATCTTTTCCAAGGTGAATTCGATTATCTGCCAGCAGCCTATCGTACTCTGATTCAATAATCTTCCAGCAGGAACCTTCAGGCGGTCGATGGCGTTTCCCCGTTATCGGAGAAACAATCTCGTACATTTGATTCGGTCTAAATCCTTGTGCAGATAATGAGACCGCGCGCCATTTTCCTCTTGGATCATTATTGGGGTTTTTGTAAACCGCGAGCTGTTTTGGTCCGAGAGGCAATTTCTTTGCTGTAAGTTTGAATTTCACCGGATCAATTGCGTAGGTAACAACGTATTCATGTGCGTCACCTATGGCCACCCTGTTTTCTCTGGAGTAGCGTTTTTGCCAAGCGTTGCAGGCAACAAAGTTGGCTTTCCCGAATACCTCGTCCATCAACAATCGCAACGACGCCACTTCGTTGTCGTCGATGGAAACAAAAATTGCCCCGTCATCACGCAGAAACTGCTTCAGCAAGACCAGCCGCGGAGTCATCATCGACAGCCAGCGGTCGTGCCGATCCAGCGTCTCGCCTTCCTTGCCGACCACCTCGCCCAGCCAGCGACGGATTTCCGGGCTATTGACGTTGTCGTTGTACACCCAGCCCTCGTTGCCGGTGTTGTACGGCGGGTCGATGTAGATGCACTTCACCTGGCCGGCGTAGCGCGGCAGCAGCGCCTTGAGCGCGTGCAGGTTGTCGCCGTGCACGATCAGGTTGCCGCTGGCCCTCACCCCCGGCCCCTCTCCTGCTGGGCGAGGGGAGCAAGACAGCTCCGGCACCGGTTCCAGCAGGCGGAACGGTACGTCCTTGTGGTGTTTGACGACGGCTTCCTTGCCGATCCAGTTAAGCGTTGGCATTCAGTTTCCGTTCTTGCGTTTGTCAGTGTTCAGACCAGAGACCATTATCGTGGATTGTGCAGTCGGCTCTTGCACCATTGCACCACCCGACCAAGGAAACCCCTATTGCATCCCCGTTCCGATCAAATGCAGCCCCTTCGCCCCATCGCGCACGGCAACCGTGACCAGACGGCGGTCAAGGCTCGCGAGCTGCCCCCCGTGGGCGCAGGCCAGCGCCAGCAAATAACTATCCGTCACCTGCCCGGAACTCAGCAGCCGCGACATATCCAGCCTTTCGGCATCGAGCAGGCTGACATCGTCAGGCCAGAAGACGTGACCCGGCAACGCGCACAGCCCGGCCAGCAAGGGCGCCACCGCCGCCGGCGTGCCGGGTGAATTGGGATAGCGGGGATGTCCGACAATGCGCAGCAAGCCGTTTTCAGTCAGGGGACACGTTGCCCAGGCACCCTGATGCGCTGCAAACCAATCGTGCGCCGTATCGTGCTGGACATGCGCCGGATCGATCAAGGCGATCAGGACGTTAACATCGAGTAAATAGGTGATCACGGCAACTCGTCGCGCAATTGATTGACGAGTTCCGGGGTGACCGGCGCAGCAGCAACGTTGGACCTCAGCAGGGGAATGCCATTGCGCACGGACTGACTCGGCACTGCCGGCCGCAATGCCTGCCGCGCCAGCGTCGACAGGACCTCTCCAACGGTTTTATGCTGACGCTGCGCCAATCCTTTGGCCGCTGTGAGCACATCGTCGTCGATTGATAACGTAGTCCGCATGTCGAATTCTCCTTTCAAACCGCATCAGACATCAAGCATCATACATCAAGCCGTAGCCCTAAGGTACTCATCTTGTTGCGCACGCCACGGTGAATTTGTTCTAACCATCGACCGTCATTCCGGCGCAAGCCGGAATCCAGATTCGACCCTCTGTTCATGAAGTTAAAAGACTTTTTGATATACGAACTGGATTCCGGGTCAAGCCCGGAATGACGATTAATTCAATGGGTTACCGAGAGAACAAATTTACCCTGTTGCGCACACTGAAACCATGCCTGATCTAGCACGGTGGCGTAGTCGAAGCTCATTTGGCCGTGCTGCGCTCGCGACGACGATAGCCGATCACCGCCGGCAGGATCATCGCTGCCAGCACGACGGCGGCCAGCAGCAATGGCCAGAGCACGGGCTCGTTCCATTCCTGCCGCCGTTTCACCCGTTCGGCCACGTCGAGGCGCTGGTACTTGAGGATGTTGTTGCCGACATCGGTCGGTTTGCGATTGTGCAGCCAGGCGTGGCCCAGCGTGTAGCTGGTCGGGTGGAAGCCGAAGATCCACGGCGCGTCCTCCTGCAGCAACCGGTTCATGCGCGTAATGATGGCCAGCCGTCGCGGCGTATTGTCCATGCTCTTCATCTCGGCGAACAGGCGATCGAATTCGGCATTGACATAGTTCGAGGCATTCTCGCCGGCCTTGGCCACCTTGCCTTCGGCGCCGTCGAGCAGGAAGAAGAAGTTCTCCGGATCGGGATAGTCGGCATTCCAGCCGAGGTAATAGAGTTGCACCGCGCCTTTGCGGATTTTTTCCTGAAAGCGGTTGAAGTCGGTCGAGCGCACGACGAGCTGGATGTCGAGCTTGGCGAACTGCCGCGTCAGCCAGTCGAGCCGCGACTTGTCGCCCATGCCGCCGCTGGTGGTGTCGAGGTTGAGCACCAGCGGTTCGCCGGTTTTTGCATCGCGGCCGTCAGGCCAGCCGGCCTCGGCCAGCATTTTCTTCGCCAGTTCAAGCGGCTTGCGTTTCGCCACGCCATCGACCCAGTCATAGACCACCGGATTGATTCCCGCCTCGCCGTCGAGATGGCCGAAGATGCCCGGCGGTAGCGGGCTCATCGCGGCGATGCCGCGCCCGTTCATGAAGATCGAGATGAACTCTTCCTGGTCAATGGCCATCGACACCGCCTGGCGCAGTTTCCTGCTGCGCTGCGCGGCGTCGGCGCCCTTGCCGCCGACTACCGGATCGAGCATGTTGAAGCCCATGTAGAAGGTCGAGGCGCGCACGCTGGTCAGCAGACGGATGCCTTTGGCCTGCATCTCGTCGGAAAGCTGGACGTCGCCGCCGACATTGAGCCGCACCGCCTGGTCGAAGCTGTCGGACGAAATTCCCGAGGCGTCGTAGTAGCCCTGCAGAAACTTGTTCCAGTAGGGAATGCTTTCCTTTTCACGCGAGAATACGGCCTTGTCGATCTGCGGCAGCGCCTTGCCGCAGTCAGCCAGCAGCCCCGCCGTACGGTCGTCCGGCTCGCCTTCGCAGGGATAGGTCTCGCCATGAAAGTTGGGATTGCGTTCCATGACCATGCGCCGGTTCGGATTGTTCTCGGTCAGCATGTAGGGGCCGGTACCGACCGGATACCAATCGAGCGTCAGGTTCTTCTCGGCCATTCCCGGCTGCGCATAAAAGCGGTCGGCCTCACGCGGCACCGGCGCAAAAAACGGCATCGCCAGCCAGTAGAGAAACTGCGGATACTTGCCGTGCAGCTTGATGCGCAAGGTGTAACGGTCAACCCGCGTGACACCGTCGAGCACAAAGCGGTCGAGGTCGAGCCAGGCGTCTGCGGGCAGGGCTTTGGCCGCGGCCTGCAACTTCTCGCCAAGCTCCTTCAAGCCGACGATGCGCCCGGCCATCATGCCGAAGATCGGGGAATGCAGGCGCGGATGGGCAAGCCGCTTGATTTCGTAGATGTAGTCGTCGGCGACCAGTTCGCGCGTTCCGGTTTGGGTGAAATCGGCGATTTTTTCGATGCCGTTCAGTTTGTTCCGGTCCAGATTCGCATAGACCGGCTGGCCGCTCGTATCGAGAGCGAAAGCCGGATGCGGCTGGTAGCGGATGCCGGGGCGCAGGCGAATTTCGTATTCGCTGTAGGCAATGGCCCCGGCTGGTGCATCCTGCGGCAGTACCTTGCCGCTGGCGTCGGTGTAACGCGGCACCGGCACTGACTCGGTGGTGGCCGGAATCAGCGTATAGGGGCGCTTCAGATAGTGGTATTGCAGCGGCGGCTCGTAGATCTGCGCCGTGAAGGTGATTTCATCCTCGGTGTAGGACTGTACCGGATCAAGATGCTTGGGGCGTTCGGTAAACGCCGAGTAGAGGATGTTTTTACCGCGTTCGCTGGCCGGATAGGGGTCGTTCTGTTCGCTGCTGCAGGCAGCAAGCAGAAGGAACAGTGACAGGCAGGCAAGACGGAGAACAGGCATGAGGCGAAGTGTAGCGCGAAGCGTCACTTTTTTGCTGCCCTGATGGCCGATGTTGCCGGCTAAAGCTCAGTATCAGGCCCGGAATCCCCTATAATGCGCGACTAGAGGCGGCCAACTGCCTCAGCCACCACCTGACAATTCATCGTTATCGGAGAACCCATGGGATTTCTTGCAGACAAGCGCATTCTTATTACCGGCGTACTGTCGAAGCACTCTATCGCTTACGGCATCGCCAGGGCCTGCCACCGAGAAGGTGCGAAACTGGCCTTTACCTATCAGAACGAACGCTTTCTGGATCGCATCAACAAATTTGCCGCCGAATTCGACAGCACGCTGGTTTTCCAGTGCGACGTCGCGGAGGATGCACAGATCGCCAAACTCTTCGCCGATCTGGCGACACAGTGGGAAGGACTCGACGGACTGGTGCATTCAATCGCCTACGCGCCCACCGTGGCCATCGAAGGCGATTTCCTTGACGGCATCTCGCGCGAATCGTTCCACATCGCCCACGACATTTCATCTTACAGCTATCCGGCACTGGCCAAGGCCGCCCGTCCGTTGCTGCTGAAGGGCAATAATGCGGCATTGCTGGCGCTCACCTATCTGGGTGCCGAACGCACCATGCCGAACTACAACACCATGGGCCTGGCCAAGGCCAGTCTCGAAGCCGCCACGCGTTATCTGGCCTTCTGCCTCGGCCCGCAGGGCATACGCGCCAACGCGCTTTCCGCCGGACCGATCAAGACGCTGGCGGCGTCGGGCATCGGCAATTTCGGCAAGCTGCTGGCCTTCAATTCTCACCACGCCCCGCTGCGCCGCAACGTAACCATCGATGAAGTCGGCAACGCCGCCGCCTTCCTGCTCTCCGACCTGGCCAGTGCGATCACCGGCGAAATCATGTACGTCGATGGCGGCTTGAATACCACGGCGCTGGGCAACGCCGATCCGCTTCCGGCCTGAGGGAAGGAAACGCAGAGGTATTCCAAATCCGTCATTCCGGCGAAAGCCGGAATCCAGAAAAATCAACGAACTGGACCCCGGCACCCCAAGGGCACTTCCTGCGGGGCGCTTTCGCCGGGGTGACGCCCCGAAGGCGACGGGGCCTTGGGCTCAAGTCCTCTTGGGGGACGAATGAATCAGTAATTCCCTGAGCGGTACGCGCGAAAAAACGCCGACAGGTTTATCCCAGCCGGCGTTGCTGTTTTAACTGCGGAATTACTGGCGCTCGCGGCTATCCAGTGCCGACTTGTTGATGTCGATCTTGTAGCGCAGGCGCAGGCCGGATAGATAAGCCGACAGATCCTGCTGGGCAATAATCTCGTCGTACTCGCTCTGGAACTTCTTGCGCCTGGCCGCATCAAGATTTTCCGGCTGGCTGACCTTGACGATCTTGTAGAGCGTGTAACTGCCGCCAATGCCGCTGCCGACACCAACATACGCCGGCAGTTTCTGTACATCGGCCTTGAAGATGACCTGCATGGCAGCGGGTGGAAGATCACGCCCCTGCAGGCGTGAAGCACTCTTGACCAGCGACCAGGCCAGTTTGTCTTCACTGCTTTCCTTCTTCAACTCGGCCAACCGGGCTTCCCCGGAATTCCTGGCCAGGGCAGAAGCCTCCTGGGATCTGAGCAGCTTTTCTATGTCGGCCTTTACCGTATCAAAGGGTTTTCGGGTCGCCGGCACATGCTCAAGTACGCGTGCGGCCAGCAGCATGTTCGGCCCGATTTCAACCGCTTCGGTATTGCGCTTGTTCTTGATCGCATCTTCGGAAAAGAGCGCCGCCAGTATTTTGCTGTTCGCCAGAGGGCCGAGCGAGGCAAGGTCTTTCGCGTCGGGATTCCTGGGCAACCAGTCGCTTTGCTGAATCTTCAATTTGAATTTCTCGGCCGCCGGCTGGAGGCTGTCGGACTGCTCATAAACCGTGTTGTTGAAGGCCTCTGCGGACTCGGCAAACTTGCGCTGGGCGGACTGAAGTTTCAGATCACTTTCAATTTCAGAACGCGCTTCGTCCAATGAACGCAACTTTCCGGGCTTGATGCCCGTCAGTTTGATGATGTGATAACCGAACTCGGACTCCAGCACATTGGAAATTTCGCCTTCCTTCTGCTTGAACACGGTCTCTTCAAACGCTTTGACCATCATGCCCCGGCCGAAGAAACCCAGGTCACCGCCATTCTTGGCTGAACCGGGATCCTGTGAATGCTGTTTGGCCAGTTCGGCAAATTTCGCCGGTGCTTTTTGAACTTCCTTCAGTATTTCTTCCGCCTTGGCTTTGGCTTGTCCTTTTTCGGCTTCGGTTTTCGCCACGATCAGGATATGGCTGGCACGGCGCTCTTCTTTCTGCTGATAGCGATCCATGTGGCTCTCGTACCAGGCCTTGATCTCAGCCTCACCAACCGTCACCTGCGACAGGATGGCATCAAGCGAGAGCACCAGGTATTCAGCCTTGAGCTGCTCTGCGACCTCAAACTGTGCCTTGTTATCGTCATAGTATTTCTGTACCGCTGAGGTTTCGATCTTGACCTTGTCCGCAAACTGCTCGGGCGCAATCCGGAACTCGCTGAACTGGCGTTCCTCGGATTGCAGTCGCAACATCGCTTCGGCCTGGCTCTCTGAAACAAAAGCGGAATCGCCGAGCGCTCCAATCAACTGCTGAAGCGTCAGATCCTGGCGCAGCTTGGCCTCGAACTGGGGCTGCGACATACCCTGGGCACGCAGCGCAGATTCATAACGCGGCATCGAAAACTTACCGTTCTCCTGCAGCGAAGGGATTGTGCTGATGACGTTGCGCAACACTTCGTCACTGGTCTGCAAGCTGTTTTTTGAAGTTTCCAGCAGCAACAGGCGCTGATCGACCAGCGCGTTCAGAATGCTCAGCTTCATTTCAGGCGTGTTCATCATTTCCTGTTTGAAACCGGCACCCAGCGCCTGGCGCATTTGATCCTGGCGCTCGCGCAAGGCCTGCTCAAACTGGGGAATGGTGATCTTGGTATCACCGACGCTGGCCAGATCGCTCCCTACCCCCGAATTCCTGACGTAGGAATCAACGCCCCAGAAAGCGAATGGCAAGGTGATCAGACCAAGAAATATTTGAACGATTTTCTTGTTGTTGCGTACGGCGTCGAACATGATGATTGCCCGCTAGTCCAGTTGAAAGATTGAAGCAATAACAAAAAAGGCGAACTTGCGTTCACCTTTTGCTAGTGGCGGAGTGGACGGGACTCGAACCCGCGACCCCCGGCGTGACAGGCCGGTATTCTAACCAACTGAACTACCACTCCCCAGTGGTACATAGCCTACCGACCACGCGAACGACAGCGCATCGTCTTGTTGCTCTTCCTGCTGCCGGCCCCCTCGAACGAGTCCGTGGGAAACCCGCCAACATCATCTGCAAGGCTTACCCCTGAAGACAGTCCTGAATTCATGTCACTGCTGAAAAATGCAGTTTGATCGAGACGGGGCGTATCATACCTTAGCCCTCAAGCCAGCTCAATACATCTTGATTGGCAGGTGCAATTAAAAGTGCTGGACGAAAACAGACAACACCGCATAGCGATGGGGCGTGAAGCGCGAAGCCTTGCGCGCTGTTGATTCTCCGCACCGACCACTTTGCCATTTCTCAGGGTACGCGAAGGGAATTTGCGCGCCCTGCTCCTGCAACATGCCGTTACAGAACAGCGACAAAGACACCACAGACATGGGGAGAGGCGAGACATAATCTTTATCCATCGACTCCCTCCCGGAATCACCTTGTCTGAGGAGATTGCACCATGGTTTGCGATGATTCAATCAGCGCCAGCCGACGAAAAATTACCGCAGTCACCAAGCCGTAACCTGATTTGCTGACAATGGTTTCATCGCACTCTTGTGCAGGGTTTCTGACTGAAGTTGAGTACTTCGTTGCATTTTGAATCCTGCTATGCCCCGTGGCTTGCTTTGCGAGCTTCTCCAAAACAGACAGTCTCCTTGCTTCAACCGGAGACACACGAGGAAGGTAACATGAAGACAGAACTGCACCACTATGTGGGAAGAGCCGTCCGACTCAACAAACTGGTCTATCAGGAGATCAACAACCGGGCACTGCGCAAAGGACATGCCCTGGAAAACTGCTTTTTGGTGACGGGGGTCAGTCGGGGGGTACGGAAGTTGATCTGCTACGGAGCAAACTTCCGGATTGTTGTCGACGCTACCGACGTGGTCCTGATCTAAAGCCCCGATTTTCCACCTCATTGCTGATCTGTTTCCGAATTTCAATTCCTGCCTTGCATGGCGGGGATTTTTTCCCAGTACTCATGCCTTGGGTTTCCTCACCAACTGCTGCGCAAAAGCAGCGTCATTCTTTGTCATGCGACGAATCTTTTGCGGCCCCATGGAATCGACAAGGCGCACAAACTCATCCAGCGACAGGGCTTCGGAAAGCGGCTTGCAGTCCCCGTCAGACTGCTCCTGCAGTTTGAACAGGCCAGCACCCGTCAATACCATCACATAACGGTGTCCCTCACTGCGGGAATTCAGCCTGGCAATGGCGGCGGCTGCACGAGTTGAACGCATGAGTTTATTACCCGGATGACGAAGTATTTCAAATCCGTCATTCCGGCGAAAGCGCCCCGCAGAAAGTGCCCTTGGGATGCCGGAATCCAGGAGAACCAACAAACTGGACCCCAGCTTTCGCAGTGGTGACGAATAAATCAGACTTTCCTTAACAGACGACAAACCAAATAAAAGCCCGCTATCAGGCGGGCTTAAAAATCTTCTTGGAGTTTTCTGGAACTGCATTTGGTGGGTGCTGACGGGCTCGAACCGCCGACATCCAGCTTGTAAGGCTAGCGCTCTACCAACTGAGCTAAGCACCCATACCGTGTGTAAAGCACTAAGCCTGTTAGTTTACAGCATCCTTGAGGCCTTTGCCAGCGCGGAACTTCGGCACCTTGGCCGCCTTGATCTTGATTGCGGCACCCGTGCGCGGGTTACGACCGCTGCGCGCAGCGCGCTTGCCGACGTAGAAGGTTCCGAAACCAACCAGAGTTACCATCCCGCCCTTTTTGAGGGACGTCTTCACCGCAGCAATAGTGGCATCAAGTGCACGACCGGCAGCCGCCTTGGACAGATCAGCAGACTTGGCGATTTGATCAATCAGTTCAGATTTATTCACGTATGACCCCTTCGATTGGTAGTGAAAGAACATGGAAGAACAGGAAGCCCTGCAGGAGTCTTATAACAAGGCTGAAAACCTTGTGTCAAGCGGATTTTGGGGGATTTTGCGCAGCACTGAAAATGTGCGGACATGCCGGAAGACTTGCTCCCGGCATGCTTTGATGTTGAATCAATGAGTAACGATGGATTGTGCAGAACCGTTCTCGGTTCCCGCACCAACAGCGGGTGTTGCTTCTACATCCGGCAAGGCCTGCGGCAAACGCTCGAGCGCCAGTTCAAGCACCCGATCAATCCACTTGACCGGAATGATTTCGAGCTTGTTCTTGATGTTGTCGGGAATCTCGGCGAGATCCCTGACATTCTCTTCCGGAATCAGCACCCGCCCGAGGCCGCCACGTACCGCGGCCAGGAGTTTTTCCTTGAGCCCGCCAATCGGCAACACTTCTCCGCGCAAGGTGATCTCGCCAGTCATCGCCACATCGCAACACACCGGGATACCCGTCAGCACGGAAACCAGCGCCGTGCAGATGCCGACGCCGGCCGAAGGACCATCCTTTGGAATCGCGCCTTCCGGCAAGTGGATATGGATGTCGCTCTTCTGGTAGAAATCGTCGGCGATACCCAGTGACCGGGAACGCTTCCTGACCACCGACAGGGCGGCCTGGATCGACTCCTGCATCACTTCGCCGAGCTTGCCGGTGGTGATCGTCTTGCCCTTGCCCGGCAGCACGACGGACTCGATGGTCAGCAACTCGCCGCCAACTTCCGTCCATGCCAGACCGGTCACCTGACCGACCTGATTCTCGCGCTCGGCCATGCCGAAATTGTAGCGACGAACGCCGAGGAACTTGTCGAGATTGCGCGCCGTGACCGCAATGCGCGTCTGGCTTTTCTTGAGCAGCAGCGTCTTCACCACCTTGCGGCAGATCTTCGAAATATCGCGCTCAAGCGCACGCACGCCGGCTTCACGGGTGTAGTAGCGGACGATGTCGCGCAACGCGCTTTCGGCTATCGTCAGCTCGGTCTTTTTCAGACCGTTGGTTTTCATCTGCTTGGGCAGAAGATAACGATGGGCAATGTTGATCTTTTCATCTTCCGTATAACCGGAAAGACGAATCACCTCCATGCGATCGAGCAGAGGTGCCGGAATATTCATCGTATTGGCGGTAGCCACGAACATCACTTCCGAGAGATCGTATTCAACCTCGACGTAATGATCGACAAAGGTTGAATTCTGTTCGGGGTCGAGCACCTCAAGCAGCGCCGAACTCGGATCGCCACGGAAATCCTGCCCCATCTTGTCGACTTCGTCGAGCAGGAAGAGCGGGTTCTTGACTGCCACCTTGGTCATGTTCTGCAGGATCTTGCCCGGCATCGAACCGATGTAGGTCCGGCGATGGCCGCGAATCTCGGCTTCGTCGCGCACGCCGCCGAGGCTCATGCGCACGAACTTGCGTCCGGTCGCACTGGCGATCGACTGGCCCAGCGAAGTCTTGCCGACACCGGGAGGCCCGACCAGGCAAAGGATCGGCGCCTTGAGTTTATCCACCCGCTGTTGCACGGCAAGGTATTCGATGATGCGTTCCTTGACCTTCTCCAGGCCCCAGTGGTCCTTGTCGAGGATCTTGCCGGCCTCGGCCAGATCCTTGCTGATCCGCGTCTTCTTGCGCCACGGCAGGTTGATCAGGGTATCGATGAAACTGCGCACGACAGTGGCCTCGGCCGACATCGGCGACATCAGCTTGAGTTTCTTGAGTTCGGACTGCGCCTTGGCGAGGCCCTCCTTGCTCATGCCGGCGGCCTTGACCTTTTTATCGAGTTCGTCGAAATCGGCGCCCTCTTCGCCTTCGCCCAATTCCTTCTGGATGGCCTTGACCTGCTCGTTGAGGTAATACTCGCGCTGGCTTTTCTCCATCTGACGCTTGACGCGACCGCGGATGCGTTTCTCGACCTGAAGAATGTCGATTTCGGTTTCCAGTTGCGATAGCAGCCGTTCGATGCGCGGACGGATCTCGAACATCTCGAGCACTTCCTGCTTCTGCTCAAGCTTGAGCGGCAGGTGCGCGGCAATCGTATCGGCCAGACGACCGGCTTCTTCGATCCCAGCGATCGAGGTCAGGATTTCCGGCGGAATCTTCTTGTTGAGCTTGACGTACTGATCGAACTGCGCAATGACAGCACGGCGCAGCGCTTCGACCTCGTGATCGACGCCATCCTCCACGGCGACTGGCCGCGCAGTAGCCACAAACATTTCGTCCCGGGTCTCGATCAGATCGACATGCGCGCGCTGCGTGCCCTCGACCAGCACCTTCACGGTACCGTCGGGCAGCTTGAGCATTTGCAGGATGTTGGCCACGCAGCCGATGCTGTAGAGATCCTCGGCTTCCGGCTCGTCCTTGACCGCCGACTTTTGCGCCACCAGCAGGATGCCATTGCCGGCTTCCATAGCCACTTCAAGCGCCTTGATCGATTTGGGCCGCCCGACGAAGAGCGGGATCACCATGTGCGGGAAAACGACCACGTCACGCAGCGGCAACAGCGGCAGTTCAACGGACTCGGCAGACAGAAGAAGATTCGTAGGCATCAATTGGCTCTAAAGGTAAGCGTACAGACCCCGAGATGGGGACATGAGTCCATATTTCAAGCCGCCGGCAGCGACCGGAGGCAGCGGCCTGAAATCAGTTGGCGCCCGAAACCTTGGGCTGGTCAGCGTAGATCAGGATCGGCTTGGCATCACTGCTGATCATATTCTCGTCAATCACGACCTTCGCGACATTCTCCATGCCGGGGAGCTCGTACATGGTATCGAGCAGGACGGATTCGAGAATCGACCTCAGGCCGCGCGCACCGGTCTTGCGATCCAGCGCACGCCTGGCAATGGCGACCATCGCCGCCGGACGAATCTCGAGTTCGACGCCTTCCATCGAGAACAGCTTCTGATACTGCTTGACCAGCGCATTCTTCGGCTCGATCAGAATCTGTACCAGCGCTTCGCTGGACAGTTCTTCAAGCGTGGCAATCACCGGCAGACGCCCGATCAGTTCGGGGATCAGGCCGAATTTGATCAGGTCTTCGGGTTCGACCGTACGCAGTACTTCACCGATCGCTTTCTTGTCGTCCTTGCTCTTCACTTCGGCGCCGAAACCCATGCCGCCGCGCTCGGAACGATTGCGGATAACCTTCTCCAGACCGTCGAAGGCGCCGCCGCAGACGAACAGAATGTTGGTCGTATCGACCTGTACGAAATCCTGGTTCGGGTGCTTGCGCCCGCCCTGTGGGGGAACCGAAGCCACCGTGCCCTCGATCAGCTTGAGCAAGGCCTGCTGCACGCCTTCTCCGGACACATCGCGGGTAATCGAGGGGTTATCCGATTTGCGCGAAATCTTGTCGATCTCATCGATATAGACGATGCCCTGCTGGGCCTTATCGGTATCGTAGTCGCACTTCTGCAAGAGTTTCTGGATGATGTTTTCAACGTCCTCACCGACGTAGCCGGCTTCGGTCAGCGTCGTCGCATCGGCCATCACGAACGGCACATTGAGCATGCGCGCCAGCGTCTGCGCCAGCAGTGTCTTGCCCGAACCGGTCGGCCCGATGAGCAGGATGTTGCTCTTGGCCAGTTCAACGTCGTCGCCGACCTTGCCGAAATGACGCAGGCGCTTGTAGTGGTTATAAACCGCCACGGCCAGAATCCGCTTGGCCGTTTCCTGTCCGATCACATACTGGTCAAGCAGGCCGGAAATTTCTTTCGGCGTCGGCAGATCGCTCTTGGCCACCTTGCCGCCCTGGTCGGCAGAGATCTCGTCGCGGACGATATCGTTGCACAGCTCGATGCACTCGTCGCAGATGAACACGGACGGTCCGGCGATGAGCTTTTTCACTTCATGCTGGCTCTTGCCGCAGAACGAACAGTAGAGCAATTTTTCGCTGCCGCTTTTCTTTTCAGCCATATCGGCCTACCTCATTCCATGTGACGATTGATCCGGTCCTAAAACCGAATCCTGAATCAATTCTGCCGTCACGCGCAGCGTCAGACTGCTTCGCGGTTGGCCAGAACCTTGTCGATCAGACCGTATTCTGCCGCTTCCTGTGCCGAAAGGAAATTGTCACGGTCGGTATCGCGCTCGATGCGCTCGATCGGCTGTCCGGTGTGATGCGCCATGATTTCGTTGAGCTTGGCGCGCAGGGAAAGTATTTCCTTGGCGTGAATGGCGATATCCGAGGCCTGGCCCTGGAACCCCCCCATCGGCTGGTGAATCATCACCCGAGAATTGGGCAACGCAAAACGCTTGCCCTTGGCGCCGGCCGTGAGCAGGAACGCGCCCATCGAACAGGCCTGCCCCATGCACAGCGTCGACACGTCCGGCTTGATGAACTGCATCGTGTCGTAAACCGACATCCCGGCCGAGACCGAGCCGCCCGGTGAATTGATGTAGAAATGGATGTCCTTGTCGGGATTCTCGGCCTCAAGAAAGAGCAACTGCGCGACAACCAGATTGGCCGTCACGTCATTGACCGGTCCAACCAGAAAGATGACGCGCTCCTTGAGCAGGCGCGAATAGATATCGTAGGCCCGCTCACCCCGCCCGCTCTGCTCGACCACCATCGGCACCAGACCCAGTGCCTGCGGATCCCAGTTGTCTGCGGATGCAAAACGATCAAGACTCATTCCAACTCCTTGGTGTGAGGGAGAGTTTCAGGATTTCTGGCCCATCAACTCGTCAAAGGCAACAGCCTTGTCGACAACCCTGGCGCTGGATAGTGCCCAGGCAACGACATTGTTTTCAATAGCCACGCCTTCGATCTCGGAGAGACGCTGCGGTTGGGCGTAGTACCAGCGGATCACTTCCTCGGGATGCTCGTAGCTCTGCGCCGCCTCTTCGACAATCGACTTGATCTGGTCGGCCTTGGCATGCAGTTCCTTGACCTTGACGATCTCCGACAGAATCAGACCGAGACTGACCCGACGCTTGGCCTGATCGACAAACCATTCACGCTGCATCGGGAAGTCCTTCATCTTGACCCCGCCACGCTGCTCCATATCCTGGCGTGCAGCCTGCATCAAACGCTGAATTTCCATGTCGACCAGGGCGTTCGGAACATCGATCGGATTGGCCTTGAGCAACGCATCCATGACCTGATCCTTGACCTTGTCCTGCAGACGCTTCTTGACCTCGCGCTTCAGATTGGTCTCGATTTCGGCATGCATCTTGACGACATCGCCATCCTCGACACCGAGCGTCTTGGCAAACTCCGCATCAACCTCGGGCAGGATGGCTTCACGCACTTCCTTGACGGTGATCGCGAAGCTTACGGCTTGGCCGGCCAGATCCTTGGCGGAATAATCGGCAGGGAAGGTCATTTCGAAGGTTTTTTCTTCGCCGGCCTTGAGTCCGATCACGGCGTTTTCAAAATCAGCCAGCATGGCGCCTTCACCGAGCACGAAAGGATAGTCATTGGCTTGTCCACCCTGGAAAGGCACGCCATCCTTCTTGCCGAGGAAATCAATCGTCGCCCGGTCACCCTTGGCGGCGGCGCGATCAACCGGTTCGTAGCGTACACGCTGTTTGCGCAGGACAGCCAGCGTGCTCTCCATTTCAGCGGCACCGACTTCCAGCACCGGACGCTCGATCTCCACGTCATTGAGTTCCCCCAGCCTGATTTCGGGATAGACCTCGAAGACCGCAGAGAACTCGATATGGGTCGTGCTGTCGCTCTTCTTCGGCTCGATGTTCGGGTAGCCGGCAACGCGCAGTTGCTGGGCCTTGGCGGTCTCGCCAAAGGCCCGTTCAAGGGCTTCATTAAGCGCTTCGTGACGCGCCTGGTCGCCGTATTGCTGCCTGACGATATTGGCCGGCACCTTGCCCGGACGGAAGCCCGGCATCTTCATCGTCTTGCCCAAACGCTTCAGGCGTTGATCGATTTCCCGGTCGAGATCGGCAATAGCCACCGCAAGATCCAGACGACGCTCCAGGGCGTTCGTCAGCTGCGCGGCTTCGGCGGTGGTGTTTGTGGCGTTCGTTTCCATTAAGAATGGTGCGAGAGAAGGGAGTCGAACCCCCACGCCTTGCGGCGCTGGAACCTAAATCCAGTGCGTCTACCAATTCCGCCACTCTCGCGCTTAATCGACCATTTTACCCGAGATCACCCTATACTGTCAGCCGCTGGCCCACTTATCCCTCGGCAGGCTTGACCCACATCATTTCCCGTCCGACCTCAGCCATGTCCGTAGACCATTACGAAAATTTCCCTGTCGCCTCCGTCCTGCTGCCCAGGCGCTTGCGCCGCCCGATCGAGGCGATCTACCGTTTTGCGCGCGGCGCCGACGATATCGCCGACGAGGGCGAGGCCAGCGATGAGCAGCGCCTGCAGGGTCTGGCCGAGTATAACTTCGAACTTTACCGCATCGAGCAGGGGCAGCCGCCAAAGGATCCGGTTTTTCAGGAACTGGCGCGCATCATCGATCAATGGCATCTGCCCTTGCAGCTTTTTCGCGACCTGCTCGATGCTTTCGCGCAGGACGTCGTCCAGAAGCGTTACGCCGATTACCCCGAACTCCTCGACTACTGCCGGCGTTCGGCCAATCCTGTCGGACGATTGCTATTGCATCTTGTCGACCGGGCCAGCGCAGAGAACCTGTATCGCTCTGACTGCATCTGCACGACCCTGCAGTTGATTAACTTCTGGCAGGACATCGCCATCGACTGGCAGAAGAATCGCGTTTACCTGCCGCAAACCGATCTTGACAGTTTTGGCGTCAGCGAGACGCAGATCGCCGATCACCGCTGGAGCGCCGAATGGGCCGCCCTGCTCGATTTCCAGACCGAACGCTCGCGCCAGCTGATGCTCGAAGGCGCCCCGCTGGTACAGAACCTGCCAGGACGCATGGGCTGGGAGATTCGTTTCACGGTTCAGGGCGGGCTGCGCATTCTCGAACAGATCCGTCGTGTGCGCGGCGACGTGTTCCGTCATCGCCCCCGACTGCGCTCCGCCGACTGGTTGCTGATGGGCAGCCGTGCGCTGTTTATGTAAGAATCTCGCATCCGAAACCCATGGGACGGCCAATGACCCCTGAAGAGTATTGCCAGCAGAAAGCGTCCTCGAGCGGCTCAAGTTTCTATTACAGCTTCCTCTTTCTGCCGCCCAACCGGCGGCGCGCGATTACTGCGCTTTACGCCTATTGCCGCGAAGTCGACGATGTCGTTGACGAATGCCAGGATGCGCAGATCGCCGCCACCAAGCTGGCCTGGTGGCGACTCGAACTTGAGCGCCTGTACGCTGGCAAGCCAGAGCACCCGGTCACCCGGGCACTGTTGCCGGTGCTGTCCGAGTTCAGCCTGCCGCAGGAACAACTCCTTGAGATCATCGACGGCATGGAGATGGATCTGCAGCAGACGCGCTATCTCGACTTCAAGGCGCTCTCGCTCTACTGCTACCGGGTGGCCAGCGTCGTCGGCCTGCTCGCCGCCGAAATCTTCGGCTTCCAGGATCGCCAGACACAGAAATACGCCCACGACCTGGGCATGGCCTTCCAACTCACCAACATCATCCGCGATGTCGGCGAAGATGCCCGCCGCGGGCGGATCTACCTGCCGATCGACGAACTCCAGCGCTTCGCGGTGCCGGTTGCCGACATCCTGAATTCGCGTTATTCCGACAACTTCCGCAAGCTGATGGAGTTCCAGATCGAACGCGCCGAAGGCTACTACGCACAGGCCATGAGAGAACTGCCGGATATTGACCGCAAGACACAGCGCCCGGGGCTGGTGATGGCCGCCATCTACCGCACCGTGCTCGACGAAATCAAGCGCGACGGCTGCCAGGTATTGAGCCAGCGCACTTCGCTGACGCCCCTGCGCAAGCTGTGGATCGCCTGGCGGACCTGGATCAAGGGCTGAGAAGCTGAAAATGAGAACCCGGCTCAGGGTGGCCATTGTCGGCGGCGGCTGGGCCGGGCTGGCGGCGGCGGTTGAACTGGGCGCTGCCGGCGCCAGCGTCAGCGTTTTTGAAGCAGCCAGACAACTGGGCGGACGGGCACGCAGCGTCGATGCGCACGGACACACCCTCGACAACGGTCAGCACATCCTGATCGGCGCCTACCGCGAAACACTGCGCCTGATGCACACCGTGGGGGCCGACCCCGAACGGCTGCTGCGGCGACTTCCACTCGAGTTGAGCTATCCCGCTGCCGGTTTCCGGATGAGACTGCCATGCCTGCCCGCGCCGCTGCACCTGGCCTTCGGCCTGTTCGGCGCGAAAGGCAGCAGCACAGGCGAGAAGTTCGCCGCGGTGCGTTTCATGCGCAGGCTGCAAGCCCTCGACTATCGCCTTGCCAGCGACTGCACGGTGGCCGAACTGCTCGACCGCCACAGCCAGCACGGCAGCTTGCGCCGCTACCTGTGGGAACCGCTCTGCCTCGCCGCACTGAACACCGCGCCGGAAAACGCCTCGGCGCAGATCTTTGCCAACGTCCTGCGCGACAGTCTGGGTGGCGGTCGGTCCGATACCGACCTGCTGCTCCCGGCCGCTGATCTTGGCCGTGTTTTTCCCCTCGCCGCTGCCGGATTCATTACCGCTCATGGCGGCGAAATCCGCCTATCGACCCGCGTTGAAGCCATCGAGGACGGGCTGCGCATCGGCGCAGAACGCTTCGACCGCATCATCCTCGCCACGGCGCCGCAACACGCGATGGCCTTGCTGGCCAGGCAGGCAGAGACCGCCGCAATGTCCGATATGATTTCCCGCTATGACTACGAGCCGATCGGAACGATGTATCTTGGCTATCCGCCCGATGTCTCCCTGCCCTCGCCGATGCTCGGGCTTGATGCCGGCACGGGCGGGTGTCTCGGCCAGTGGGCCTTTGATCGCGGTACGCTGGACGGCAATCACGGGGTCATCAGCTTTGTCCTGAGCGCCCAAGGAAGCTGGGACGAGCGCAACGATGGCGAGTTGGCTGCGGTGCTGCATCGCGAACTCGAAGCGGCGCTGGGCAGAAACCTCCCGTCACCCTCATGGCACCAGCTCATCCGCGAACGCCGCGCCACTTTCTCCTGCATCCCCGACCTGCCCCGCCCGGCAGCGCAGACGGCACTCAACGGCATCTGGCTGGCCGGCGACTACGTCTGCGCCGGCTACCCGGCCACGTTGGAAGGTGCGGTACGCAGCGGCATTGCGGCGGCTACAGGCGCGCTCCGCAGCACGCCGGAAGCGGAATGAATACGCTGGTCTTCAACGCAGCACCAAAGAACAGCATTTGACGGGTGTTTCCGGGTCGAGCCTGCAGCCCGGATCAACGCAAAATAAATCCCTGTCGTAGCCTCTGCCATGCCTGAAAGCCGCCCCGGATTTGAATCCCCGGCTTTGCTTCAATATCCTCCACGGCGGATAATACTGATCTGTTTTTACAGGAAAAATTTCGCCATTGACCGGGCCGTAAAAGACAAGGATACTTGATTCAGTGCCGATGAATTAGTGCAACAGATTCCACTGTTTTTTCACGAAAATATGGGGGTTTATCATGTCGGAAAACGCGACCTGTTGTGAATGTTCGGAGTCCTTGTCTGAAGATGAAATGGCCTTGCGGCTCGAGGAGATTCTCGAGGAATACCGCGACAAGCCGGGCGGCCTGATACCCGTCCTGCAGATTGCGCAAAGCCAGTTCGGCTACCTGTCGGAAAGTGTGCTGAAAACAATCAGTACTGCTTTCAACAAACCCTACAGCGAAGTGGCCGGCGTCGTCTCCTTCTATTCATTCTTCTCCACGGTGCCACGCGGCAAATACCTGGTGCGCGCCTGCCTCGGTACGGCCTGCTATGTCCGCGGCGGCAAGGAGGTGCTCTCGGCGCTGAAAAAACAACTGAAAATCGATGTCAGCGAAACGGCCGAAGACCGACTCTTCTCACTTGCTGTCGGCCGCTGTTTCGGCGCCTGCGGACTCGCCCCGGTGATCATGGTTAACGACAATGTCCATCAGCGCGTCAAACCCTCCAAAATCGGCGAACTCCTCAAGGCCTATGCGGCCGGTGAGAAAGGAGGCGCGCAATGAACGCCCCCGCCAATTCAGCGATTGCGTCCGTCAGCGAACTGCAGAGGATTCCCCAGGAACTCACGGCGCCCGCAGGTGTGAAGCAGATTCTGGTCTGCGCCGGTGGCGGCTGTCTGGCCTCCAGCTCGGAGAAAGTCATTGCCGCGCTGCGCGGCGAAATTCTCAAACAGGATCTGAGCGCCAGCATTAACGTCAGCGCCGTCGGGTGCATGGGACTTTGCGCAGAAGGGCCGGTCATGCTGATGGTCGACGCCATGACCTTTTACCAGCGTGTTCAACCCGAAGATTGCGCAGAAATCATCAGCGCGTACGCCAGCGGCGGGGCGGTCATCGACCGGCTCCTTGCCCGCGCGGCCAAAGACGGGAAAGCGGTCCCCTGCATTGACGATATCGACTTTTTCAGGAAGCAGACCAAAATTGTTTTGCGCAACTGCGGCCGCATTGATCCCGAAAGCCTGGATGATGCGCTCGCCGCCGGGGTCTATCAGGCGCTGGGCAAAGTCCTTGACGGCATGACCCCCGAAGCCGTGGTCGAAGCGGTGAAAGACTCCGGACTGCGCGGACGCGGCGGCGCCGGCTTCCCGACCGGAATGAAATGGAGTCTTGCCCGCAAGAACGCTGCCGACCAGCGCTACATGCTGTGCAACGCCGACGAGGGCGACCCTGGCGCCTACATGGATCGCAGCGTCCTCGAAGGCGATCCGCACAGCCTGATCGAAGGCATGATCATCGGTGCTTACGCCATCGGCGCATCGCAGGGTTATGTCTATGTGCGCGCCGAATATCCGCTGGCCGTCGCCCGCCTGCAAAAAGCTATCGACGACGCCAACGCCCGCGGTTTGCTGGGCAGGAACATTCTCGGCAGCGATTTTTCCTTCGCTCTGGAAATCCGCATGGGTTCAGGCGCCTTTGTCTGCGGCGAGGAAACCGCGCTGATGGCCTCCATCGAAGGCCGGCGCGGCGAACCGCGCCCGCGTCCGCCGTTCCCGGCGCAGAAGGGCTTGTGGGGCAAGCCGACGGTGCTCAACAACGTCGAAACCTTCGCCAACGTGCCGGCGATCATCGACAAGGGAGCCGCGTGGTACGCCTCGTACGGCACCGAAAGGAGCAAGGGCACCAAGGTCTTTGCGCTGGCCGGGACGGTACGCAACACCGGCTTGGTCGAAGTGCCGGTCGGCACGCCGCTCGGCGAACTGATCTACGATATCGGTGGCGGAATTCCCAACAACAAGCCGTTCAAGGCCGCGCAGCTGGGCGGACCGTCTGGCGGCTGCATTCCGCGTCAGCACCTGAACGTGCCGCTCGACTACGAATCGCTCAGCGAACTCGGCGCGATCATGGGCTCGGGCGGATTGATCGTCATGGACGACGATGCCTGCATGGTCGATGTCGCCCGCTTTTTCGTCGAATTCGTACAGGACGAATCCTGCGGCAAATGCGTGCCCTGCCGCGTCGGCACCAAGCGCATGCTCGAAATACTCACGCGCATCTGCGAAGGTCATGGACGCATGTCCGACATCGACCGGCTGATTGAGCTCGGCGAAACCATCAAGCAGACTTCCCTGTGCGGGCTGGGGCAGACCGCGCCCAATCCGGTGCTGTCAACGATTCGCCATTTCCGCGAAGAATATGTCGAACACATTCGCGACCACCATTGCCGCGCCGGCGTCTGCGCCTCGCTGGTGCGCGCGCCGTGCCAGTCCGCCTGCCCGGCAGGCGTCGATATTCCCGGCTTTGTTTCGCTGGTCGGTGAAAAACGCTACGACGAAGCACTGCGCCTGCACCGCAACCGCAATCCGTTCGCCAGCGTCTGCGCGCGCGTCTGTTTCCATACCTGCGAAGAAAAATGCCGCCGCGCCTCGCTCGATGACTCCGTATCCGTACGCGGCATCAAACGCTTCATGGTGGACCAGGAATACGAAATGCAGATGCCGGAAGTCCGCGAAAACGCCGACTACGCGAAAAAGAAAATCGCCATCATCGGTGGCGGCCCGGCCGGCCTGTCGTGTGCCTTTTTCCTTGCGCGCCTCGGCTACAAACCGGTCGTCCTCGAAAAAGAACAGCGCCCCGGCGGCATGCTGGTTCAGGCGATTCCGGCCTACCGTCTGCCACGCGAAACGCTGGCCCGGGAAATCCGCCTGGTTGAAGGCATGGGCGTGGACATCAGGACGGGTCAGGCGCTCGGACGGGATTACAGTATCCAGAGCCTGCGCGACGAAGGTTACGAGGCCATATTCGTCGGCATCGGCGCGCCGGAAGGCATCCGCGTCAACCTGCCCGGCTGCGAAGCCAAGGGCGTCGCCGATGCCATGGCCTTCCTGCGCGAATACAATATTCGCGGTTCGGTGCCGGTCGGCAAGCAGGTGGTCGTGATCGGCGGCGGCAACGCGGCGATCGACGCGGCGCGTACCGCGATCCGTCTCGGCGCGGCGTCGGTCACCGTGCTCTATCGGCGGACGCGCGAAGAAATGCCGGCCTACGCCGAGGAAATCGAGGAAGCGCTGCAGGAGGGCGTCAGAATCGAAGCGCTGACCTCGCCCAGGAAGGTACTCGTCGACGAGGGCAGCGTGGTCGGAGTGAAATGCCTGCGCATGCACCTTGGCGAATTCGACCTCTCCGGACGCCGCTCGCCGGAAGCCGTCGAGGATGACAGCTACATCGTACCTGCAGACCAGGTCATCATGGCCGTCGGCCAGACACTCGACGCCTCCGTTTTCGGCGGCGTGCTGGAACTCGATGAGCGCGGCTGGGTCAAGGCCGATCCGGTGACCGGTAAAACCTCGCTGGCCGGCGTCTTTGCCGGCGGCGATTCCGTCACCGGCCCGGCGTCGGTTGTCCACGCCATTGCCGACGGCGAACGTGCAGCGGTCGGTATCGATCAGCTCCTGAGCGGTGAAAAACACGCCTTCTGGCGCGCTGAACAGGCCAATTCCACCGATTACGATCCCGACTCCGATCCGGTACCGTATCCACGGGAAAAATTGCGCATGATGCCGGTCGAGAAACGGCGCAACAACTTTGATGAAGTCGAGCAATCGTGGAACGAATCCGAAGCGATTCGCCAGGCTCGCCGCTGCCTGCGCTGCGACTATGGAAAATGCATCGTCTGTGATGAGGAGGCCGTCAATGTCTAAGCTGATTATCAACGGAAAAACCATCGAAGCCCCTGACGGCGCAAGTATTCTGGATACCGCCCGAAGCGTGGGAATCCACATCCCCACGCTGTGCTTCCTGGAAAAACGCGAGCCGATCGGCGCCTGCCGTGTTTGTCTCGTTGAAATCGAGGGTGCGCGTACGCTATCGGCGGCCTGTTCGACGCCGGTGATGAACGGCATGGTGATCAAGACCAACAGCCCCCGCGTGCGCGCCGCACGTCGCCAGGTGGTCGAACTGATTCTTTCCGAACACGACGGCAACTGCCAGATCTGCGACCGCAACCAGGACTGCGAATTGCAGGAACTGGCTTCAGAGCTGGGCATTCGTGAAATCGCCTTTGAAGGCGAAAAGGCCAAGGCGCGGATTGACGACAGCACACCGGCACTCATCCGCGACAATGGCAAATGCATCAAGTGCCGTCGCTGCGTGACTGTTTGTTCGCAGATACAGGGCGTCGGCGCGCTCCATCCGCAGGGACGCGGCTTCGACACCATGATCGGTCCGGCGTTTGCGCTTGACCTTGGCGACGTGGCCTGTGTGCAGTGCGGGCAGTGTTCCGCCGTTTGCCCGGTTGGCGCCATTACCGAGCGCAGCCACGTGGAGGATGTCTGGAAAGCGCTTGAAGACCCGAAGAAGACGGTTATCGTGCAAACCGCGCCGGCCATTCGCGCCGCGCTGGGCGAATGCTTCGGCTGCGAACCGGGAACGCGAGTGACCGGAAAGATGATCACCGCGCTGCGCGAACTGGGTTTCAACGCGGTCTTCGACACCAACTTCGCCGCCGACCTGACAATCATGGAGGAAGGTACCGAGTTGCTGACGCGCCTGAAAAAAGCGCTGGTCGATGGCGAAGCGGTTCCGCTGCCGATGTTTACCAGTTGCTCGCCCGGCTGGATCAACTTCGCGGAATACTATTTCCCAGATTTCCTGCCCAACCTGTCCACCTGCAAATCGCCGCAGCAGATGTTCGGTGCAGTGGCCAAGACCTATTACGCGCAGAAAATCGGCGTCAAGCCCGAGGATCTGACGGTGGTCGCGGTCATGCCCTGTACCGCCAAGAAATATGAGGCGCAGCGGCCCGAGATGAACAGCAGCGGCGTTCGCGATGTGGACTACGTGCTCACCACGCGCGAACTGGGCCGGATGATCAAGGCGGCGGGCATCGATTTCCTCTCGCTTCCGGATGGCACCATGGATGCTCCGCTGGGACTCAGTTCCGGTGCGGCCGACATCTTCGCCAACACCGGCGGCGTCATGGAAGCGGCGCTGCGTACGGCCTACGAGATCGTCACCGGACGCTCATTGCCGACGGAAAACCTGCACGTCAAACCGATTGCCGGACTTGAAGGGGTCAAGGAAGCGTCAATTGTCATCAAGGACACCGTGGCCGCGTGGTCGTTCCTCGAAGGAGTTGAAGTGAAAGTAGCGGTTTCGCACGGGCTGGTCAACGCCCGCAGCTTGCTCGAAAGCATCCGGCGCGGCGAAAAGAGCTACCACTTCATTGAAGTGATGACCTGCCCCGGTGGCTGCATAGGCGGCGGCGGACAGCCACGCATGACCGACGATTCGGTACGCCTGAAACGCATCAGCGCCATCTATTCCGAAGACGAAAGCAAGACCCTGCGCAAATCACACGAGAATGTAGCGGTCCAGCAACTGTACAAGGAATTTCTCGGCGTGCCGCTCGGTGAAAAATCGCACCACCTGCTGCATACGCACTACCACAAGAAAGAGGTGGTTTGAGCGGGGCGCTGGCCCGGTTCCGGGCCAGCGCGTGAACATGCCGCATCGGGCATCGCTCTGAAGGTGCCCGTGTTTACTGCCTTGCAGGCCGGTAGTTCAGCGCATTTCTTCCAGTTCGCCGGCATGCATGCGCATCCGCCGGCTGCAGCGGGCGGCGATTTCTTCGTCGTGGGTAACCAGAATCAGCGTCGTGCCGCTCTCGGCGTTGATGGCAAACATCAACTCGATGATCTGGTGGCCGGTTGTCGCGTCGAGGTTGCCGGTCGGCTCGTCAGCCAGAACCAGCTTTGGTTTTGGCGCAAAGGCACGGGCCAGTGCGACGCGCTGTTGTTCGCCGCCGGACAGGTGCTTTGGATAATGGCGCAGGCGGTGCGACAGCCCGACCCGCTCCAGCCAGCGCTCGGCTTCGCTGCGGGCATCCGGCGCGCCAGCCAGTTCCAGCGGCAGCATCACGTTCTCGATGGCGTTCAGCGAAGGCAGCAACTGGAACGACTGAAAGACGAAACCGAGCAAACGCCCGCGCAGAACGGCACGGGCATCCTCATCCAGCGCGCAGAGGTTTTCACCGGCCAGCATGACCGTGCCGCTGCTCGGCAGATCGAGACCGGCAAGCAAACCGAGCAGGGTGGACTTGCCGGAACCGGACGCCCCGACAATGGCCACGGTTTCACCCGCCGCGACGGAAAACGAATTCTGGTGCAGAATGGTCAGCGGTTCACCGCCATTATCGACGCACTTGCTCAGCCCGCTGACTTCGACCACTTTAAAGGTTTCTTGCCTCATGTACCGTTCCCTGTCAATTTTCCGCCTGCGTTTTCTGCTGCTCATCGCTCTGGCCCTGATCGCCACATCCGTACAGGCCAGCAGAACCATCCTCGTTTTCGGCGACTCGCTCTCGGCCGGCTACGGCATCCGCCAGGACGCCGCGTGGCCGGCACTGCTGGCCAAACGCCTGCACGACAAGCAACTCGATTATACCGTCGTCAACGCCAGCATTTCGGGAGAAACCAGCAGCGGTGGTCGCAGCCGCCTCAATGCGGCGCTGGCTAGGCATCAGCCGCACATCGTGATCATCGCCCTGGGTAGCAATGACGGCCTGCGCGGCCTGCCCATCGCCACCCTGCGCGACAATCTCCTGGCCATGACTGAGAGCGCGCAACAGAAAAAAGCCAGAGTACTCATCGTCGGCCAGCGCCTGCCGCCGAACTTCGGACCCTACGCGACACAGTTCCACAATACCTATGGCGACGTGGCCAGGATGCGCAAGACTGCGCTGGTGGACTTCCTGCTCGACGGCATTGCCGACCAGCCGCAACTGTTTCAGGCCGACAACCTGCACCCGACGGCCGCAGCCCAGCCCCGTCTGCTTGACAATGTCTGGCGCAGCCTGGAGCCGCTGTTAAGATGAAAGCCATGAGACACGGCATCGCCAGCGTTGGACGGATCGAAGACTACCGCCTCTTTGACGATATCATTGACACCCGAACGCCCGCCGAGTTCGTCGAAGACCACATCCCCGGCTCGATCAACTGCCCGGTACTCGACAATGAACAGCGCATCGAAGTGGGTACGCTTTACAAGCAGCACTCACCCTTCGAGGCCAAGAAGATCGGCGCCGCCTACGTTGCCGAGAACATTGCCCATCATCTGCGCACCAGCTTTCACGACCGCCCCAAAACATGGCGGCCACTGATCGTCTGCTGGCGCGGCGGACAGCGCAGCGGGGCGATGACCCTGATTCTGCGCCGTATTGGCTGGGATGCCCAGCAACTGGAAGGCGGCTACAAGTATTATCGCAAGCTGGTGGTCGACCGGCTTGCCGCATTGCCGCTACGCATCAGCTTCAAAGTCATCTGCGGTGCAACCGGCAGCGGCAAGAGCCGCATCCTCCAGGCTTTGGCGACACACGGGGAACAGATACTCGATCTGGAGGAACTCGCCTGCCACAAGGGCTCGGTGCTCGGCGTTCTGCCTGATTCGCCGCAGCCCTCGCAAAAAATGTTCGAGACCCGGCTGCTCGTTGCACTGCACGGCCTGGACCCGCAACGCCCGGTTTATGTCGAGGCCGAAAGCCGCCGGATCGGCAGCATCCACCTGCCCAACGAACTGCTCGAAACCCTGCGCAGCGGCGCCTGTATCAACATCGAAGCTGCCTTCGCGGCACGCGTCGATTTCCTGCTGCGTGATTACGACTACTTCCTGAAGGCTCCCGACTGGCTCAACACCCGGCTCGATGAACTGCGCCATCTGCAAAGCCGCGAAACCATCGAACGCTGGCAGGGTTACACCGAAAACCGCCAGTGGCGCGCGCTGGTCAGCGAACTGCTCGAACTGCACTATGACCCGTTGTACAGGCGCTCGCAGAATCACAACTTCTCCGGATTTGGTGCCCCGCAGACCTTTGCCAGCGACGACCTCTCGCCAGCTGGCATCGACGCCCTGGCCAGGCAGATCGTTGCTGCCCGGGAAAAAACCCTAACAAAAGGCTGAAGTATTCCAAATCCGTCATTCCGGCGAAAGCGCCCCGAAGGAAGTACCCTTGGGGTGCCGGAATTCGACCGAAGGAATTGCAGAGCCAGAAGAATCAACGAACTGGACCCCGGCACCCCAAGGGTACTTCCTCAAGACGGCTTCGCCTTACCTTCGGGGCGCTTTCGCCGGGGTGACGAATAAATCAGCCTTTCCCTAACGGCCTGAAATCAGGGGCATTTTCTGCAGACACCAGCGAAATTGTGTGCTAGTTTGTGGCTAGAGGCCAACAAACAGTTGTAACTGTTTCCCCAAGGTGAATTGCCATGCAAGAACAACACTATCTCACCAGTCTTTTCGAACCCAAATCAGTGGCGGTCATCGGCGCCTCCGAGCGCGAGAACTCGGTCGGCAGCGTCCTGTTCAAGAACATCCTCGAGTCGGGGTACAAAGGTCGTCTTTATGCGATCAACCCGAAGCACGAAACCATCCAGGGCGTTCAGTCCTACAAGTCGATCGAGGAAATCGGCGCCCGTGTCGAGCTCGCGATCATCGCCACCCGGCCGCAGACGGTTCCCGAGATCGTCGAGCAATGCGGCCGCAGCGGCATCAAAAACGTCATCATCATCACGGCTGGCTTTGCCGAGGCCGGCCATTCGGGCGCCGCACTCGAACGAAAAACCCTGGAAATCGCCCGCAGCTACGGCGTCCGGGTTCTCGGCCCCAACTGCCTGGGCATCATCCGCCCCGAGCTTGGCCTCAATGCGACCTTTGCCAGTGTCAACGCCACAGCGGGCAATCTGGCGCTGGTTTCACAATCCGGAGCCATGTGCTCTGCCGTTCTGGACTGGGCGGCGGCCAACAAGGTCGGTTTCTCCAGCGTCATTTCACTGGGCAGCACGGCCGATGTCGACTTCGGCGAGATCCTAGATTACCTGGTCTGCGACAACCGCTCGCATTACATCCTGCTCTATATCGAAGGCATCCGGAACTCACGGCGCTTCATGAGCGCCCTGCGTTCAGCCGCACGCATCAAACCCATCATTCTGCTCAAGGCCGGTCGCCACGCTGCCGGTTCGGCGGCGGTCAAAGTGCACTCGGGCATGCTCGCTGGATCCGACTCGGTATTCGACGCGGCAGTGCGCCGCGCCGGTGTGGTGCGGGTCAAGAATGTTGGTCAACTGTTCTATGCCTCCAAGGCCTTGGCGTCCAAATTCTGTCCGCTGGGCAAACGTCTGGCCATCATCACCAACGGCGGCGGCCCTGGCGCCATGGCGGCGGATCGCGCCGGTGACATGAAGATTCCATTGGCCGAGCTTTCAGCGGCCACCCTGAAGGTACTCAATGCGAAGCTGCCATCAACCTGGTCGCAAAGCAATCCGATCGATATCGTCGGAGACGCAACCCCCGAACGCTATCGTGAGGCGATTCTTGCCGTGGCCGAGGAAGAGGGTGTGGATGGCATCCTGGTCATTCTTTCACCGCAGGCCATGACACAACCGATGGAAGTGGCACAAGGCGTCATCGCCGTCAGCGAGCAAACCTCGAAGCCCATCATTGCCTGCTGGATGGGCGAGCAGCAGGTCCTCGCAGGGCGCACGGCACTGGAGAATGCCGGCATCCCGGCGTTCCGCATGCCGGAAACCGCCGTTGAACTCTACTACCACATCTCGACCTACTACCGGAACCAGAAGCTTCTTCTGCAAACGCCAGAGGCCACCTCGCACCTGACCCGACAGGAAACCGAGGGGGCCAAGATGCTGATTGAGGCGGTATTACAGGAGCACCGCAAAGTGCTTTCGGAAATGGAATCGAAAGCCGTTCTGCGTGCCTTCCGCATTCCGGTGGCGCAAACCATGGTTGCCCGGACCCCGACCGAATCGCTGTTGCTGGCTGAACAGATCGGCTTCCCGGTGGCCATGAAGGTCGACTCGCCGGATATCGTACGCAAAAGCGAAGCCGGCGGGGTCCGGCTCAATATCACCACGGCGCCGTCCGTACGCAACGCCTACCATGACATCATCGAAACGGTTCAGAGAAAGCATCCTGACGCACGCATCAACGGCGTTTCGATCGAACCTTACCTGGCCCGTCCGAATGGCCGCGAACTGATGATCGGCGTCATTCGCGACCCGATCTTCGGGCCCATCATCACCTTCGGTTCCGGGGGTACCGAAGTCGAAATCTTCAGTGACCGCGCGGTTGCGCTGCCACCGCTCAACCGTTTTCTGGCCCAGGACCTGATCCGTTCGACGCGGGCCGCCAGGTTGCTTGGCGAATACCACAACATGCCGGCAATCAAAATGGAAGCGCTGGAAGAAGTATTGTTGAATATCTCCGAAATGGTGTGTGAACTGCCCTGGCTGCAGGAACTCGATCTCAACCCGCTGATCGTCGACGAAAACGGCGCCATTGCCGCCGACGCGCGGATTGTCATCGATTACGCTCCCACCACCGGCGACCGCTATTCGCACATGGCCATCCACCCCTATCCGGCGCACCTGGTACAGGAATGGGAACAGCCGGATGGGCGCATCATTACCATCCGTCCGATCCGTCCGGAGGATGCCGAGATGGAGCAGAATTTTGTCAAGCATCTCTCCGACGAAAGCAAGTATTACCGCTTCATGGACACCCTGCGCGAACTCACCCAATCAATGCTGGTGCGCTTCACCCAGATTGACTATGACCGCGAAATGGCGCTGGTCGCCACCCTGCCCGGAGAAGGAGGCAAGGAGACGCAAATCGGTGTGGCACGCTACGTGACCAACCCTGACGGTGAAACCGTGGAGTTCGCCCTGGCCGTTGCCGACGACTGGCAGATGCACGGTGTCGGTCGCAAACTGATGACCATGCTCATCGACGTCGCACGGCAGAAAGGTTACCGCGCCGTCGTTGGCGACGTGCTGGCGATGAACTCCAAGATGTTCCGGCTGATGACCACGCTCGGCTTTACGATTCATCCGCACCACGAAGACCCTGCCGTCAAACGGGTGGTGTGTTCACTGCACAGTTAGGGAATTACTGATTTATTCGTCTCCGTCGTTCCCGCGAAGGCGGGAACCCAGTTAGTTCGGCATTCTGGATCCCCGCCTGCGCGGGGATGACGGATACGTCAGAGTTTCCTTAACTGAACAGCATTGGCCCGGCAGCGTGAGCTTGTGCGTCATATAATAGTCAGAGATCGATATCGGAAGCCCCCCGACAGCATGTCACAGCCCAAAGAAATCCCAACCCGCAACAAGGAACGTACCCGCAGCCTTATCCTCGCGGCAGCGACCGAAGAATTCTCCCAAAAAGGGTTTGCCGGCGCACGCATCGAAAGCATCGCCGAGCGTTCCGGGTCGAACAAGCGCATGCTGTATTACTACTTCCAGAACAAGGAAGAGCTGTTTCTGGCGGTGATGGAAGACACCTACAAAACCATCCGGGATGCCGAGTCCGCATTAAGGCTGCTCGACCATCACCCGGTCGAGGCGATCCGCTCGCTGATCGCATTTACCTGGGATTACTACAATCTCCATCCGGAATTCCTGCACCTGCTCAATACCGAAAATATGTTCCACGCCTCACACATCAAGAAGTCGAAGAATATCGGGATGTACAACTCGAAACTCATCGACACCCTCAATGAAATCCTCATCCGCGGACAAAACGAAAAACTCTTTCGCGGCGGCGTGGATCCTCTCCAGCTCTATATCTCGATTGCCGCACTGAGTTATTTCTACCTCTCCAACAACGACACCCTGAGCACCGTGTTCAGACGCGACCTGAGCAATCCAAAGGCGAAAGTCGAGCGGCAACAGCACATGATCGATCTGGTGCTGGGCTATCTGATGCTGTCGCACTGAGAAGGAATCGCTGGCCGGATCAACAAGTGCCCAGCCAACGTGGAAATAATTACTGAGAAGGAATCGCTGGCCGGATCAACAAGTGCCCAGCCAACGTGGAAATAATTCTAGGCCAGCCCGATAGACACTATACGTTTCATTTCACATCTGTCCGGTAGTTTTCGAGCTCAATTGATTGGAACCAAGCAATGACGGGAGTATTGGTGTGATCCAAGATTCCGACGATTTGAAATCGCGAGCGGGTTTTCGGCCGTATCTTTGTCAGTTTTCTTGGCAAAGGGGGCTACGTCATGAATCGTGGTCGGTCGGTGTTTGCACAATTGCTGGACTTCGTCCCATTCAGTCATTTCGAGCATCTCGTCGATCGATACGCCTCGAACCATGGCATCCATCACTTCTCGGCCTGGACACATTTCCTCTGTATCGCGTATTCCCAACTGACGCGTCGAGAAGGTTTGCGAGATCTGGTGGCTTGTCTCAATTCTCAACGCGCCAAGCTCTACCACATCGGGATTCGCGGCAAGATATCCCGCTCCACTCTGGCCGACGCCAACGAACGACGCGATTGGCGATTGTTCGAAGCACTCGGACATCGGCTGATTGCGACTGCAATCGAATTGTATCAAGGCGAAGATATTGGATTGGGAATCAAGGAACCCCTCTATGCCATGGACTCCACTACCATCGACCTGTGTCTGAGTTTGTTTCCTTGGGCAGACTTCCGCTCGACCAAGGCCGCGGTCAAGGCTCACACGATTATCGATCTGCGTGGCGCCATTCCCGTTTTTGTCCATATCACCACCGGCAAGGTGCACGACGTCAAAATCCTCGACATGATTCATTGGCCTGCGGGAGCCATCGTGGTCATCGACCGCGGCTATCTCGATTTCACCCGGCTGCAAGCACTGCATCAACAACAGGTCTCCTTCGTCATTCGGGCCAAGGACAATATGCGTTACACCCGGGTCGCCTGGCGCGAGGTCGACAAGTCGACCGGGTTGCGCAGCGACCAGAGCATCCTGCTGGCCACGCCCAAATCGAAGCTTGCCTACCCGGATCGCCTGCGCCGCGTCTCTTACCGCGATCCCGAAACCGACAAGTTCCTTGTCTTCCTGACCAATCGATTCGATCTGCCCGCTCTGACCGTCGCCGAGATCTACCGCAACCGGTGGT
>JAIFKU010000052.1 GCA_020049495.1 Accumulibacter sp. | reverse complement strand
TACACACCCATTTCGGCATCTTCGCCGAATGCCTTGCGCCATGCGGCTTTCCGAGGAGCGTGTTACTTGGCGGTGTCAAAGTCGGGTTTCACGACCGAATGGCAAATGTCGTGGAATATGCAAACAGGTGTTGCCGGAGAATCTGATAAACCGGCTTCCGTCATTCATAATCTGTTCGCTCATCACAAGGAGCGGCTTTCCAAGGTGTTTTGATAATGCCTCCAGAATTGGGCGGCCAGCCAGGTCAGGAAGGGACTTCTCCTGCGCATACCGGTTTGCATTGGTGCTACGAACGAGCTGATCCGACGGTTTTTTTGCCATGGTTCGCGCCTGCTCTCGCAAGACTTCCATGTTGAACGAAGTCTTCGGAGGAGTATCGGATTCGGGCAAGGTGGCTAAATTATTCTTCAGCGGTTGTTGCTGTGTTGAATGAAGAATCGTCGCATGTGCCGGGTCTGGCTCTCTCGACGAGGGATGTGCAAACCGACGTTCCGTTTGTGCCGACTCAGCCCCGTTTGCCGCTGGTAAAACATTCGCCCGTATTCTCACCTGTATTGGCAGGGTCTTAAGCGCACTCGAAGATCGATTCCCAGAAGAAACAGGCAGTGCGAGGATCAATCCATGCAACAGTACGGAAAAGCAAAAAATGTAGAAAAATTGCCGATCCGGCCTGGACACCGGAACTTCGAGAACGAAGCGCCCGCTGTGCAGTATCGCCATCGATTCAAGACCGGTGATCGCCTCCGCGATCACCCTTTCCGCCACCTTCGAGATAAAGCAGGTTTTTTTCGGCTGTCGGCTTGTATTCGAGCAAATCGCCCGGCTGACAGTCCAGGAACTCGCAAATCCTCTCCAGCGTTTCGAAACGTACCCCTTTGACTTTGCCTTGCTTCAGCAGAGACACATTGACCTCAGTGATACCAACGTATTCAGCCAGCGCCTTGGATTTCACTTTGCGTTTGGCCAACATGACATCAAGTTGTACGACAATGGTCATGGCTGGCCTATTCAAATAAATTGGGCGTTTTCATCAGCGAGAATCTGGCCCTGCCGGATTACCCCAGCCATCAACCAGACCACGGCCGCAAAAAGCAGCAGGAATACCTGATCAGAACTGATGCCGATGGCGAGATAGCGCAATCCGGGAGGGTTTTGCAAGGTCATCAGTACCGAACCGAGCGAAGAACAGATGATGCTGGCTATCGCCGACGCCATCGCCCAACTTGAGAAGCGATACAAACAGAACGTGGCGTCCGTGGTGAATAGGTACCCCGATGCGAAAAGTCGAAAGCACTTGCGCGCATACCAGAATCCAGTCAGGAGCAGGCATGGCGGGATCTCCGCCATGAAGCCAGCGGCGAGACGCTGCCACGGCAGCAAGGTGCCAAGCATGGCATCCGGTGACAAATTGGCTCGCACCACCAATGTCTTCGGGTCGGCGATGCCCCAGTAAATCGCGACCAGCAGCGGCAACGTCACGATCAGCAGAAGGCAGGTGAAATCCAGAAACCGACTGACGCGCCGGATGCGAAGAGGGAGTTTTGGGGGATGGGTAGTTGGCATGAGTAGGCACTGAGAAGATATATTGGAAAAGGCAAGGCAATATAATAATTGTTCTACAATTTAAAATTATTGTTATACAATAATAATTAGTCAACTCCCTATTGCTTATCCACACCATGACTACTCGCTGAAATATTATTTGCTCTGTCTGATTCTCTTCTTAACTCTTCTCTGGCATTCCAATTCGTTTGGCGAATCAACGAACGCGATCATCTTGCGGTACCATACGAGCATAGGTGCGCAAGAAGCCGTCAATGTCGGTTAGTTGTTGTTTGAGATGGCTCTGCTTTGCATCTAGCGCTGCAATTTCTGCAAGCACAGCCTGTTTGCGGACGGCGACTTCTTTGTATAGCGATACAGCATTGGCTTCCGAAATGAGCGCTTACCTCTCCCGGCAGCATGGTCGGGCCATTGCGCTGCTCTCTGTTGCCGCGCTTGCCAGTTCAGCCTCGGCTCGTCTGTGTGATCCGATGCTGCCTGACCTGATACGGTCATTTTCCGCATCGCCGGCTGAAACTGCGCATGTCGTCTCAGGGTTCTCGGTAGCCTACGGCCTGATGCAGGCCTTTTTTGGCCCGCTGGGAGACCGAATCGGGAAGTATCGCCTGATTGCCCTTACCACCCTGGCCTGTATCCTCGGAACTCTAGGTGCCGCTTTGGCCGTCTCTCTTGATTGGCTGATTCTTTCTAGGGTGCTTACCGGAGCTACCGCTGCCGGCATCATTCCACTGTCGATGGCCTGGATAGGGGACACAGTTCCTTACGAAAAGCGTCAGGCCACTCTCGCCCGTTTCCTTGGCGGTCAGATCATGGGCGTGATCGGCGGGCAATTCATCGGCGGCTTATTTGCAGATACCCTTGGCTGGCGCTGGGCCTTTGGATTTTTGTGCCTGATTTATCTTGTGGTTGGCTCGCTGGTATTTCTGGAGTCCTGGCGGAATCCATTGACCTACCATCAAAAAGTCACCTCCGGCAAAGGCAATGGTGTGTTTGCCCAGGCGACTTCCGTTTTTCGTGTGCCCTGGGCGCGAACCATTCTTGCCATTGTTTTTCTGGAAGGGGTGTTTGTCTTCGGGACGCTGGCCTTTGTGCCCTCTTATCTGCATGAGCACTTTGGTCTGACATTGACCATGGCCGGTGCGGTGATGGGTCTGTTCGGGCTTGGCGGGCTTTCGTATATTCTCTTCGCCAAATCCTTTGTCCGCCGCTTCGGTGAGTCTGGCCTGGCCCTCTTTGGTGCTTTGCTTATCGCGTCAGCCTGGGGCTTGCTGGCGATTGCACCGGCCTGGAATTGGGCATTGCTTTCCAGCTATTTTCTGGGGCTGGGTTTTTACATGCTGCACAATACCTTGCAAACCAATGCCACACAGATGGCACCTCAAGTCAGGGGAACCGCAGTATCTTTATTCGCTTCAGCTTTCTTCCTGGGGCAATCGCTGGGGGTTGTTCTGGCCGCACTGTTGCTGGAAAAACTGGGGGCATTCCCCTTGTTTGTCGTTGCCGGCTTATGCATACCGGTGATCGGTGTCGTGTTTTCCCGGCTGCTTTTGCTTCGTCACCAGAGCAGAGCCGAAGCGTGAGTTCTCTCCAGAAAAAACATGGCATGAATGGATTGCGGGCAACCAATGAAAAAGGAAACCATGGTCGTTGATCAGGACTTGAACTTCAGCGTCTGTGCGGGCTGCGGTGCGCACTTTGTCTGCGGCGCGGTGAATGGGCAGCAGACGTGCTGGTGCATGGAAAAGCCGACGGGGCTGTTGGAGCCACACGCAGGCGGACTTTGCTACTGCCCGGAGTGCCTTGACAAGCGGGTCAGCGAAGCAACTTCCCGGGCAACATGAGAATGGCGTCGCGATTGCTCCAGGAGAAGCATTTATCGGCCGCTTCACGCCACGGCAGCCACTGGTAGTTCAGGTGCTCATCAGCCGCCAGCCGGACAGGCTGAACCGTCGGAATACCCAGTGAGAATACGTGTTCGATGTTATGTGTAACTTCAGGGGCAAAGCGGTAACGCCACTCGGCAAAGATTTCGAAGGTGTTGGTCATTTGCCAGTCGAGCAGCGCGTCAGGGCCGGCAATAATCCCGGTTTCTTCTGCAACTTCGCGCACTGCAGTTTCAAGCAGGCTTTCCCCGTCTTCCTGGCTGCCGGTCACCGATTGCCAGAAACCGGCACGCGTGGCCCGTTCGAGCAGCAGGATTTGCAGGTCCGGCGTGTGGATGACGACGAGTACCGAAACCGGGCGCTTGTGCGGGCTCATTTCAGAGTCGGCAGGCTGTCCGGAGCGTCATCCGGAAGGGGGCTGGCCGCTGCGTAGAAAATCCACAGTGGAATATGTTGCCTCTGCCACTGTGCGATGGCCGCGGCGAATACGTCGTTGAGTACGGTAAAGCACGCATGGTTGGCGAGCAGGGCACCGGCACCCGAGATGAAGATGGCGTAGCCGGGGGCCTGGCGCCAGGAGAAGTCGCTCAGGCAGTCGTATAAGGCATCGAGATTGTTGCCGTACCATGGCGGAAAACTGAGCTCGCGCCCGAGCACGTCGAGGATTGCCCCGGTTTCTTCGGCTTCCCCGAAATCCACCTTGAAACAGGCGAAGCCGAGGCCCGCAGCCGCTTTTTCCAGTACTTTCTGACGTTGTTCGTGCGCGAGGCGATAGATAGCGGCCTGCTTTGGCTGAATCAGCAATTCCTGCAAGGCTTTCCGGCTGATGGTTTTGCTCATCGCACGAGTATACGGAAAAAACTTCGATAGTGGTCTGCGCTGTAGTAGTACTCGCCCGAAGTGGCGACATCGCCGTTGCGGCCTGCTCCGGCAATGATGCGTCGTGCGCCGCGGTCACGACTTCCAGGCGTTGGCACCGTGTATTCGCGGTAGTAACCGCGTGCTTGCGGCGGCAGACGCTGTTCAAAATTGCCGAAGGTGCTGCCGTCCTTGTGCGGGTAGGGGAACGGCCCGCCCTGCCGGATCAGGTACAGTGTGCGCTTGGCTTCGGGTGGTAGGTCGGTCAAGGCCACCGTATAGATGGCCTCCCGGGGGTGAGGCTCGCGCGCCTGCGAACTTGCGCCGAATCCTGATAGTCCGGCCAGCGCCAGAAACAGCGCCAGCCGAAAGACGGTGCAAAGGCGCGACACGGAGTTCAGGACTTGCCGGCCTCGACCTGGGTTTCAGCCTTCTGGCGCAGGCGGATGTGCAACTCGCGCAATTGCTTTTCATCCACTTCGCTTGGCGCATCGGTGAGCAGACATTGAGCGCGCTGCGTTTTCGGGAAGGCGATCACGTCACGGATCGACTCGGCGCCGGTCATCATGGTGACGATACGGTCAAGGCCGAAGGCCACGCCGCCATGCGGAGGCGCGCCGTAGTTGAGGGCGTCAAGCAGGAATCCGAATTTGAGCTTGGCTTCGGCTTCGCCGATGCCGAGGGCGTTGAAAACCTGTTTCTGCACCTCGGCGCGATGGATACGCACCGAGCCGCCACCGAGTTCCCAGCCGTTCATCACCAGATCGTAAGCCTTGGCCAGGCACTTGCCCGGGTCGCTGGCAAGGAGATCCATATGCTCGTCCTTGGGGCTGGTGAAGGGGTGGTGGCAGGCGACCCAGCGCTTGGCCTCTTCGTCGTAATCGAACATCGGGAAGTCCACAACCCACAGCGGTTCCCAGGCCTTGCCGTTGACGAAGCCTTTTTCGTGGCCGATCTTGACGCGTAATGCGCCGAGGGCGTCATTGACCACTTTGGCCTTGTCGGCACAGAAAAATATCAGGTCGCCGGATTGTGCGCCGGTGCGCTCGACGATGGCCTTGAGTGCGGCAGCATGCAGATTCTTGACGATTGGCGACTGCAGGCCGGTTTCGTTGAGCTGGCTGACATCGTTGACCTTGATGTAGGCCAGTCCCCTGGCGCCGTAGATGCTGACGAACTGGGTGTAGACGTCAATTTCGCCACGCGTGAGCGTGGCGCCGCCGGGAATGCGCAGCGCAGCAACACGGCCATTCTCGCTGTTGGCTACGCCAGAGAAAACCTTGAAGGAAACGTCCTTGACGACGTCGGTAACTTCGGAGAGTTCCAGCGTGACGCGCAGATCCGGCTTGTCCGAGCCGTAACGCTGCATGGCCTCGGTGTAGCTCAGGCGCGGGAAAGGCTTAGGCAGGTCGACGTTGATTGCTTCCTTGAATACGGTACGGATCAGTTCTTCCATGATTCCCGTGATCTGGGTTTCGTTCAGGAACGATGTCTCGATATCGACCTGGGTGAATTCCGGTTGCCGGTCGGCGCGCAGATCCTCATCGCGGAAGCACTTGGTGATCTGATAGTAGCGGTCGAAGCCGGCAATCATCAGGAGCTGTTTGAACAACTGCGGTGACTGCGGCAGTGCAAAGAACTGTCCGGCGTTGACGCGCGACGGAACGAGATAGTCGCGGGCGCCTTCCGGCGTGCTCTTGGTGAGCATCGGGGTTTCGATGTCGATGAAGCCCGCGTCGTCGAGAAAGCGGCGGAAGGCGCGTGCCGTCTTAAAGCGCAACTGCATGTTCTTCTGCATTTGCGGACGGCGCAGATCGATGACCCGGTGCAACAGACGAACATTTTCGGAAAGGTTCTCATCGTCAAGCTGGAAGGGCGGTGTGATGGATGGATTCAGGACTTCAATCTGGTGACAGAGAATCTCGATCTCGCCGGTTGGCATGTTGGGATTGACCGTACCGGCAGGGCGCGCGCGCACCTTGCCGGTAATCTTGAGGCAGAACTCGTTGCGTATCGATTCGGCGATCTTGAACATTTCGGGACGATCAGGATCGCAGACAATCTGCGCCAGACCTTCGCGGTCGCGCAAATCGATGAAAATGACGCCACCATGATCGCGCCGACGGTGTGCCCAGCCGCAGAGGCTGACTTCCTGTCCGATGTGTTGTGAATCGACTTGTCCGCAGTAGTGGGTTCGCATGCTTTTTCCGGGGTTACGAGGGTGGATTGACGGGATCGGCAGTTCAGTTTCTGGGTCGGCTGGAGGGCGCAACAACGCCCATCGAGATGATGTACTTGAGCGCTTCGTCGACGTTCATGTCGAGCTCGATGACTTCACTTCTGGGCAACATCAGAAAGAAGCCGGAGGTTGGGTTCGGGGTCGTCGGAACATAGACGCTGACGTAGTCACCCCGGAGATGGTTAACCACGTCACCTCCCGGCGTGCCGGTGAGGAAGGCGATGGTCCACGAACCGGCGTGCGGGTATTGAATAAGCAGTGCTTTGCGAAAAGCATTGCCCGATGAGGAAAAAAGGGTATCGGAAACCTGCTTTACACTGTGGTAGATCGAATTGACGACGGGGATGCGGGCCAGCAGTTTTTCCCACCAGCCAACGAGTCGTTGGCCAATGAAGTTGGCGGCGAGCAGACCGGTGGTGAGGATGATCAGAAGCGTCAGCACGATACCCGCGCCCGGGATGTCGTAGCCGAAAAGGTAGTGGGGGCGCACCGATTCGGGCAGCAGGCGCAAGGACTGGTCGGCGACGCTGGCAATCAGCGACAGCACCCAGGCAGTGATTGCCAGTGGGACCCAGATCAGCAGTCCGGTGATGAAATAGCGTTTGATCAACTGCCTGCGCATGCTTCAGCTCCCGGGCAGCCCTGGCAGGGCGGTGGGCTTTCCGTTTTTGTCGGCGCCGCCTTGCCGGCATCGCCTCCCTTGAAATCGGTGGCGTACCAGCCCTTGCCCTTCAACTGAAAGCCGGCCGCTGTCACCTGCTTGTGATAGCTGGCCTGTGCGCATTCGGGGCAAATGTTTAACACCGGGTCGCTCAGTTTTTGCAGATGATCCTTTTCAAAACCGCAGGAACCGCAGCGATAAGCGTAAATCGGCATGACTAACCTTCAATGGATTTCAAGGAAGCGAATTATACCCGAACGGCGGCAGGTTCCGCTGAGTGGAACTATGCGCAGATGGGGGCAAAAGCCCTGTTTTCAAGCAATTACATCAGGCGAAGATAGCTTTGGGTCAGTTCCTTGCCCCAGAAAAGGGCAAGTAGTCCGGCGAAGGCCAGATAGGGGCCGAAGGGAATCGGTACGTGGCGGCCGCGCTTGGTCAGCACGATCAGCGCAATGCCCACAACGGCACCGACCAGAGACGAGAGCAGAATTGTCAGCGGCAGGATTTGCCAGCCCAGCCAGGCACCAAGCGCGGCGAGCAGCTTGAAATCGCCGTAGCCCATGCCTTCCTTGCCGGTGGCCAGCTTGAACCCCCAATAGACCGACCACAGCGTGAGATAGCCGACGATCGCGCCAATCACTGCGGACTGCAGGTCGGTGTAGGTGCCAAACAGATTGAACAGCAGGCCGGTCCAGAGAAGGGGCAGGGTAATGCTGTCGGGCAACAATTGCGTGTCAACGTCGATAAAGGTCAGTGCGATGAGTGACCAGATGAGCAGGAGCGAGCCTGCCGCTGCCCATCCGAAGCCGAAGTGTGCGGCCGTCAGTACGGAGAGCAGGCCGCTAAGGGCCTCGACAATGGGGTAGCGCGGTGAAATCGGTGCCTGGCAGGCCGAACATTTGCCACGCAGGGTCAGCCAACTTATGATCGGGATGTTTTCCAGCGCGCTGATGGCGTGCCCGCAAGCCGGACAGCGCGAGCGGGGTCTGGCCAGCGACAGCCGTTCGTATTCAGGCGCCTCTTCTCCGCGCAGTTCCGCGCACTGGCAATGCCAGTCACGTTCCATCATCTGTGGCAGACGATGGATGACGACGTTGAGAAAGCTGCCGATCATCAGGCCGAGAACGCCGCAGACGACCGGGAACAGGGCCGGATCAGAAAGCCCTGCCAGCGGCAAACCCGGCATCACGAGACCACGGAGCCGAGCTTGAAGATCGGCAGGTACATGGCGATGACCATGCCGCCGATGAGAACTCCGAGGACGACCATGATCATCGGTTCCATCAGGCTGGAAAGCGCTTCAACCGCATCATCAACTTCGGCTTCGAAGAAGTCGGCGACCTTGCCGAGCATGGCGTCCAGAGCGCCTGATTCTTCGCCGATGGCCACCATCTGATTGACCATGTTGGGGAACAGTTCGCTATTCTGCATGGCCGAGGTCAGGCTGGTGCCGGTACTGACTTCGCTCTGGATCTGTCTGGTTCCGATCTTGTAGACATAGTTGCCCGCGGCACCACCCACCGAATCAAGCGATTCAACCAGCGGCACCCCGGCGGAAAACATGGTTGCCAGTGTGCGCGTCCAGCGGGCAATCACCGATTTGCGGATGATGCCGCCAAAAACCGGAAGGTGAAGGAAGATCCGGTCAAAGGCAATCTGCATGGCTTCTGATCGTTTCCAGGTATAGAGAAACGCATAAATCGAGCCGCCGATGCCGCCAAAGATGGCCCACCAGTAGGCGATGAAGACGTCGGAAATGGCGATTACGACCATGGTCGGAGCCGGCAGGTCAGCGCCGAAACTCTTGAAGACTTCCTTGAACGCCGGGATGACAAAAATCATGATGACGGCAGTAATGACAAAGGCGACGATAATGATGGCCACCGGGTAAAACAGCGCCGACTTGATTTTGGATTTGATGGCGATCATCTTCTCCTTGTAGATCGCCAGTCGGTCGAGCAGGGTCTCCAGAATACCGGCCTGTTCGCCGGCAGCGATCAGGTTGCAGTAGAGCTGGTCGAAGTAGAGCGGGAATTTGCGGAAGGCCTGCGACAGCGAACTGCCGGTTTCCACGTCGGACTTGATGTCGAGCAGAAGCTTGCCGACCGCCGGATTGTCATGGCCGCGACCAACAATATCGAACGTCTGCAGCAGGGGAACGCCGGCCTTCATCATGGTCGCCAGTTGCCGTGTAAACATGGCGATATCTTTTTCGGTGACCTGGCCGCCACTTCTGAAACTCTGTTTTGCAACCTTGCTGACCAGAATACCCTGACGTCTTAACGTGGCATTGACCACGGCTTCACTGGTGGCGCGCTGTTCGCCGCGAACAACCTTCCCGGCCTTGTTTTTTCCCGTCCAGAGAAAGGTGTATTCCTTGACTTCCTTGCCGCGTTTTTCCGTTTTCGTCGCAGTCGCCATGCTGTTCCCTTCTTTATTCTTTACTCGTTGGTGCTGCCTAGGACTTCCTCAAGCGAGGTCAGCCCCTGTTTGACTTTCAGCAGGCCGGAACGGCGCAAATCGTTGACGCCTTCCTTTTGCGCTTGTACGGCGATGTCCAGCGCTGTTGCATTGGACATGATCATGCGCTGTATTGCTTCGGTAACCGGCATGACCTGATAGAGACCAACCCGGCCCTTGTAACCGGAGCCCTTGCAGCGGTCGCATTCTCCCGGACCGAAGAGTAGCCAGCTACCGTCGATGTCTTCTTCGGTAAAGCCCGCATTCAGCAGTGTCTCGATCGGCGTGTCAAGCGGCTTCTTGCACGTACACAGACGGCGGACAAGGCGCTGAGCGGTAATCAGCAGGATGCTCGAGGCGATGTTGAAGGTCGGGATACCCATGTTCATGAGCCGGGTCAGTGTCGATGGCGCGTCATTGGTGTGCAGCGTCGATAACACCATGTGACCGGTCTGCGCGGCCTTGACGGCGATTTCCGCAGTTTCCAGATCGCGAATTTCGCCGACCATGATGATGTCGGGATCCTGGCGCAGGAAGGCTTTGAGTGCAATCGGGAAGGTCAAGCCCTGGCGGTCGTCGATATTCACCTGATTGATGCCCGGCAAGGGGATTTCTGCCGGGTCTTCGGCAGTGGAAATATTGATTCCCGGCCGGTTCAGGATATTGAGGCAGGTATAGAGCGAAACGGTTTTGCCTGACCCGGTCGGGCCGGTGACCAGAACCATGCCGTACGGTCGCTGGATGGCATCCATCAGCAAGGCTTTCTGTTCGGGGTCGTAGCCCAGCGCGTCGATACCCAGTGTTGCGCTGCTGGGATCAAGAATGCGCAGAACAATTTTTTCGCCGTACATCGTTGGCAGGGTGCTGACGCGAAAGTCGATCGCCCGGCTCTTGGACAGGACGAGCCGCATGCGGCCATCTTGCGGCACGCGTTTCTCGGCGATGTTGAGGCGCGAAATCACCTTGATGCGCGAAGCAATTTTTTCCTTGATGACCAGGGGTGGGGAAGCGATTTCTCGCAGGATCCCGTCAGTCCGGAAACGGATGCGATAGTTTTTCTCGTAAGGTTCGAAGTGAATGTCCGAGGCACCATCGTTGATGGCATCGAGCAACATCTTCTGGATGAATTTGACCACCGGGGCGTCGTCGACTTCGAGCGCAGCGGCTTCGTCAGCCTTGTCCGGAGAGTCTTCGTCAGTAAACTCGAGGTTGATGTCCTCGTTGGTCAGATTTTTTAGGGTGTCCTCGGCCGATTCTGAGAGCTTGGCAACCAGCGGGGCGAGTTGGCTTTCGTCAACGATCACCGGGTCGACGGCCATCCCGGTCTGGAAGCGGATCTCGTCCAGCGCGCGCAGGTTGGTCGGGTCGGCAATGGCGATCGCCAGTCGATTGCCGCGCTTGTGCAGCGGCACGACACGGTGCAAGGCGATCAGCTTGCGGTCAATTGCGCTTTTCTGGATATGCGCGTCGTCGAAGGCATTGAGCTCAAGCAGCGGGTAGCCGAAGGTGTCGGCGGCAAAGCGCGCGATATCGGCCGAGCTTGCTTTCTTGGAGCTGACCAATTGCTCGATGAACGAGGTCTTGTTTGCTGCCGCTTGCGTCAACAAGTTTTCGGCATCGGCTTCCTTGATTCGGCCGGCCTGGACCAGTGCGCGTGCGAGACCGCTAAGCGATGATTGTTGTGGGTTGGCTGCCATAGTCCACTATAAGACGCTTGCAAGCGTCAAAAAACACGACGGTACTGTCGATACAAAGTATGTCAGTTTGATGATGCATTGTGTCGGCGCGTTTGTAAAGAAGCGATGTAATGGCGCTGGTCCGATATTCGAGCAATTACAGGCAGAAAACATCAAGAGACATCTGCTACGGCCCATGCCCTAGATCCGGCCAAGCAGGACTTCGGAAACGAAACGGCTACCAATGTAGGCCAGAAACAGCAGCAGAAAACCGGCCAGCGTCCAGCGCAGTGCAATTCGTCCACGCCAGCCATAGACGTGGCGTCCGATCAGCAACGCGGCGAAAATTCCCCACGAGGCAAAAGCAAACAGGGTTTTGTGGTCAAAAACCAGGGCTTTGCCAAAAATCGCTTCGGAAAACATGATACCGCTTCCCAGCGCCACGGTTAACAACGAGAACGCGATGACAATCATGCGGAAGAGCAAGGCTTCCATGGCCAGGATTGGAGGCAGGCTGGCCAGATGCGTGTTGAGTTTTCCGTGATGCAGTTTGCGTTCGACAAAGCCCATGAATATGGCGTGCAATGCAGACAGGGTGAATAAGCTGTAAGCCAGCATGGCGGCCAGAAAATGCAGTTTGAAGCCCCAAGCGCCAGCGTTGGCGATAACGTGAACCTGCGGGAAAAAGACCGGAAGCGCTGCACAAAGCGCAGCGAGTGGCAGCACCATCGGTTGCAGTCCGTCCATGCGCGAGCGAAAACTTTCCAGCCAGTAAATGAGAACGGCCAACCAGAGCATCAGTGACAGGGCGAAACTGAACGAGAAACGCATTCCTCCTGCGGCAAAAAGGCCGTCATAGAGGCCGGTTCCTTGCAGCATCAGGGCTACGAGTATGGCCGCCCGCTCCCAGATCTGCATTGGCCGGGGGGCAACAGGCCTGGCGGTTTCACGCCAGCGCGTGTTCCAGAAATGGAAACCCAGCGCCGCATAAAGCAGGCCCGAGGCGATGTGAGGCACAAGGTGCAGTAGAATGTCCGGCATTTATTGAGTTTACACCAAGCTGGAAGCCAAATGCTCGACAACCTGACCCAACGCCTTGCCCGCGTCATGAAGACGCTGCGTGGTGAAGCACGACTGACTGAGGCCAATATTGCGGAGGCCTTGCGCGAGGTTCGTCTCGCCTTGCTGGAGGCCGATGTGGCACTGCCTGCCATCAAGGCGCTGATCGCCGCCGTCAAGGAAAAAGCCGTGGGCGAGGAAGTGATCGGCTCTTTGAGTCCCGGACAGGCGCTGATCGGCGTCGTTCATCGAGAGCTGACACGGCTCATGGGGGAGGTGCACAGTGGCCTCAATCTGGCCACCCAGCCACCGGCGATCGTTCTCATGGCGGGTTTGCAGGGGGCGGGTAAAACGACAACGGTCGGCAAACTGGCCAAACTTCTGCGCGAAACGCAAAAGAAGAAAGTGCTGGTCGTTTCCTGTGACGTCTATCGTCCAGCGGCCATAGAGCAGTTGAAAACAGTTGCCGAGCACGCTGGTGTTGATTTTTTCCCATCGGCTCCGACCGACAAGCCGATCGATATCGCACGCAATGCGGTTGATTGGGCTAAACGACACTATCACGACGTGCTGCTTGTCGATACCGCCGGCCGCCTGTCGATTGACGAAGCGATGATGAAGGAAATCGCCGAGCTTCATGCGGCGATCAAGCCGATCGAAACCCTGTTCGTTGTCGATGCCATGCTCGGTCAGGATGCGATCAATACAGCCAAGGCCTTCAGCGAGGCGCTGCCCCTCACGGGCATCATTCTCACCAAGCTGGATGGCGATGCGCGCGGCGGTGCGGCGCTCTCCGTACGTCATGTGACCGGTCGGCCGATCAAATACGCCGGTGTCGGCGAGAAACTGTCGGGGATAGAGGCCTTCCACCCTGAACGCATGGCTTCGCGCATTCTCGGCATGGGCGATGTGCTGTCGTTGATCGAGGATGCCAAGAAAGGCATTGACGAGCAGCAGGCTGTCGAGTTCGCCAAGAAACTCAAGTCGGGCAAGGGTTTTGATCTCAACGACTTCAAGGATCAGATCGGCCAGATGCGCAAGATGGGCGGACTCTCGTCGATGATGGACAAGTTGCCGGCACAGTTTGCCCAGGCCGCCAGTCAGATGCAGGCCGGGAGCGAAGAAAAGGCGGTCAGCCGGATTGAAGGCATTATCAATTCGATGACGCCGGTCGAGCGCAGCAAGCCCGAGTTGCTCAAGGCTTCGCGCAAACGCCGTATCGCCACAGGGGCTGGCGTTCAGGTGCAGGAAGTCAATCGTTTACTCAAGCAGTTCGAGCAGTCGCAGAAGATGATGAAGCAGTTCTCCAAGGGCGGCATGGCCAAGCTGATGCGCGGCATGAAGGGGATGTTGCCCGGGATGCGCTAATTGCCTAGCGCCAGGCAACCCGGTTGCTCGTATACATCCACTGCTTGTGCCAGGCACCGCGCACCAGATTCGGGTATTCGGCTTGCCCGAGGCTGCCGTTGTAACGACCGAGTGCGCGGTAGAGGTCACCCTGTTCGATGTCCAGATAGTGGCGAAGGATGGTGCAACCGTAGCGCAGGTTGGTGCGCAGATGAAACAGGTTGTCATCGTTACGGCCGATGACCTTGATCCAGAACGGCATGACCTGCATGAACCCGCGTGCGCCGACTGACGAGACGGCGTATTTCTTGAAACCGCTCTCCACCTGTATCAGGCCCAGAACGAGTTGCGGATCAAGCCCTGCGCGGGTGGCCTCGTAGTGGACTGCACGCAGGAATTCCAGCCGACTTTCGCGATCCGTAATGCGTTTTTCCAGCCGTCGCGACATTTCGGATAGCCAGTCTATGGCCTCCATCGAGTCAAGAAATGAACTCTTTGGTGGTGCCTGGTCCGCGATGCTGCGCGAGAGTGCCGCTTGTACGCTTGCCGCCAGCGGCTCGTATTTCTGCGCCCCGGCAAAAGCGCTCAGCGGCAGCAGAAAAGCGAGGAACAGCGTTACCCGGCGCACAACCTGTCTTTCAGGAAGGACACGATCCCGGCAAGCGGAACCAGTTGTGCCTCGGCATCCGTGCGCCCTTTGTATTCGAATTTTCCTTCTGCGAGCCCGCGCTCGCCGACGACAATCCGATGCGGAATGCCGATCAATTCCATCTCCGCGAACATCACGCCAGGCCGTTCGTTGCGGTCATCTAACAGCACATCAACGCCGGCCGCAGTGAGTTCGGCATAAAGCCTGTCCGCCGCCGTTTTGACCGCCGCACTCTTGGCGTAGCCCATGGGAACGATGCACGCCTCGAAAGGCGCAATGGCTTTCGGGAAGATGATGCCGCGCTCATCATGCCCCTGTTCGATCGCTGCCCCGACGATACGCGAGACGCCGATACCGTAGCAACCCATTTCCATGATCTGGCTCTGACCATTTTCGTCGAGGAAACTGCACTTGAGTGCTTCGGCGTATTTGGTGCGCAACTGGAAAATATGCCCGACTTCAATGCCGCGACACAGTTCGAGTTGGCCCTTGCCATCCGGCGAGGGGTCGCCGACGAGAACGTTCCGCAGGTCGGCAATGGTTTCCGGCTCGCGCAGATCGCGGCCGAAGTTGACGCCGGTCAGATGGAAGCCCGCTTCATTGGCGCCGCAGACGAAGTCGCTCATTGCTGCGACGCTGCGGTCGGCAAAGACGGTGATGTCATTGCCGCTCACCGGGCCGATATAGCCGGGTTGGCAGCCAAGGGCGGCAATGATTTCCTCGTCACGCGCGAAACGGAATTCGCCGACGAGCTTTTGCGTCTTGACTTCGTTCAGGTCGTGGTCGCCGCGCAACAGGATCAGCGCGAAGCGAGCCGGACTGGCTCCAGGAAGATCGCGAATGATGGCGATGGCCTTGACCATTCGGGTTACCGGAATGTTCAGCAAGGCAGCAACATCCTCACACCTGATTTTGCCCGGCGTGGCAATCTTCGCCATGGTTTCTGCGGCGGCTGCACGTTCTGTGTCGGGAGCCATGGCTTCGGCCAGTTCGACGTTGGCGGCAAAGTCCGAGTCCGGACAATAGGCCAGTGCGTCTTCGCCCGAATCGGCCAGCACATGGAATTCATGTGAGCCGGTGCCACCAATCGATCCGGTGTCGGCTGCAACAGCACGGAATTTCAGCCCGAGGCGGTTGAATATCCGCGTGTAGGTCTCGAACATGTTGATGTATTCGCGTTGCAGATCGGCAAAGCTGGTGTGGAAGGAGTAACCGTCTTTCATCAGGAACTCGCGGCCGCGCATGACTCCGAAACGCGGTCGGATCTCGTCGCGGAACTTCATTTGCACCTGATAGAAATGCAAGGGCAACTGGCGGTAACTCTTGACCTCCCTGCGCACGACATCGGTGATGACTTCCTCGTGCGTCGGGCCGATGACAAAGTCGCGCTGATGGCGATCCTTCAGGCGCAGCAACTCGGGGCCGTATTTTTCCCAGCGACCGGATTCCTGCCATAACTCGGCGGGTTGCACGGCCGGCATCAGCAGTTCGACAGCGCCAGCCCGGTCCATTTCCTGGCGGACGATGTTCTCAACCTTGCGCAGTATGCGCAAGCCCATCGGCATCCAGGTGTAGATACCACCGGCCAGCCGTTTGACGAGGCCGGCGCGCAACATCAATTGATGGCTGACGATTTCGGCGTCGGATGGGGCTTCCTTGAGCGTGGATATGAAAAATTGCGAGGTGCGCATGGGGATCGGATTTCGTGGGTAAAGGAGGAATTCTACAAGACAGATCAGTTGAGCGCGACGCCAATCGTGTTCTGGCCGAATGATTGCGGTTTACATCAGTGGTGAGCTTTCCAAGCCTTTTGAAATGTGAAAGAATGGTCTCGACCAATAAATTTGCAGGTATTTCAGAATGCTTGATCGTGAAGGCTATCGCCCGAACGTCGGCATCATCCTATGTAACGCAAAGAACGAGGTTTTCTGGGGAAAGCGTATACGTGAACATTCATGGCAGTTTCCACAAGGTGGCATCAAGCGGGGTGAGACCCCCGAGCAGGCGATGTACCGGGAGCTTTATGAAGAGGTTGGTTTGCGCCCCGAACATGTCAGTATTCTTGGTAGAACCAAGGACTGGTTGCGTTACGATGTGCCGATACACTGGGTAAAACGTGAATGGCGTGGCAGCTACAGAGGGCAAAAACAGATCTGGTTTTTGCTGCGTCTGATCGGGCGTGACAACGATGTGTCATTGCGTGCCTGCGATCACCCTGAGTTTGATGCATGGCGCTGGAATCAATACTGGGTTTCACTCGAGTCCGTCATTGAGTTCAAACGCCAGGTGTATGAACAGGCGTTGAACGAACTGGCACGTTTTATCGATGCGGATCATCGTCGTCCGCGTCGTGAAAGTGATCGGGAAAGAACCGAGGCAGAGTCCGGAAACAAGGAATAATTCCTGCATGCCGCTTTGTTTTCAACTGGAGCCGTTTTCAATGAGCCGCGTTTTGAAAACACTAAGGTGGTTCTCTGCCTTTGCCTTGGCAATAACGTCAGTCCATTCGCTGGCGGAGGGTTTTGACAAGGAGTTCGAAGAAAAATCATGGGCGGAAATTGAAGTCCAGTTGCCGACCTTCCCTGAGAAAGGAAACCTGATCCCGTTTCGGGTCGGGGCAATTTCCGACACGAAATATTTGATCGACGGCAATTCTCTTTCTGTTGGGGCTGACGGCGTAATTCGCTATGCCTTGGTGGTGGTCAGTTCCGAGGGGGCGCAAAACATCAGTTACGAGGGTATGCGCTGCGCTACCGCAGAGCGCAGGTTTTACGCGTTTGGCCGGTCAGACAAGACGTGGTCAAAGGCACGGAGCAATCAGTGGGTCAAGATTCAGGGAAGCAGCAATAATCATCATGTCGAGCTTTACTTCAATCACTTCTGTTCGGCTGGCATTACTTCGGTGACCAGCGCCGAAGATGCCCGGCGGGTTCTGCGCAATGGCGGGATTTCGCGGTGATGAGTTGCCGTTTTCTGCTGCGAACAATTACTGCACAGAGGTAAACGATGCTTGACCCATTAATCATCGGAATTGACAGGGCGTTGCGTACGCTTTTCGTCGTGCCCTCGAGTACGCGTGCTGTGCCCGGGCGTGAGTGCGTTGAGCCAGTGTTGTCCGCTGAGGAGCAGAGGCATGCGGGAGCTCTGATGCGCGTCAATCATGTTGGAGAAATATGCGCCCAGGCCCTTTATCAAGGTCAGGCACTGACTTGCCGCACTCCGCAGATTCGGCAGGCTCTCGAACATGCGGCCTATGAGGAAACCGAACATCTGGCCTGGACCGAACAGCGCATTAAGGAGTTGGGGGGACGCAAAAGCCTGTTGAATTCCCTGTGGTATCTGGGGGCGCTTTCACTGGGAGCGTTGGCCGGAAAACTGGGAGAGGCCTGGAGTCTGGGCTTTCTTGCCGAGACTGAGCGCCAGGTTGAGGCGCATCTTGAGCATCATTTGGCGGAGTTGCCGGCTCAGGATGCCAAATCCAGAATGATTGTTCAGCAAATGAAACTTGATGAGGTGGCTCACGCCGAAATGGCCGTCCGGCTTGGCGCGTGCGCCTTGCCCAGTCAGGTCAAGACAGCAATGCGCCTGGCCGCAGGTGTAATGACGCGTACCGCCTACTACGTCTAGTCTTCGATGATCTCGAAGTCGTGGGTGATTGTGGCGGTCTTGCCGAGCATGATTGACGCCGAACAGTACTTGTCCTTCGAGAGTTCGATGGCACGTGCAACTGCCTCGGGTTTCAATTGGTTTCCGCTTACCCGGAAGTGAAAATGAATCCGGGTGAATACCTTGGGTTCCGTTTCGGCGCGTTCCGCCAGCAGGCTGACCTCGCATCCAGTGATCGCGTGGCGTCCCTTCTTCAGAATCATCACGACGTCAAATGCGGTGCAACCGCCGGTTCCGGCAAGCAGCATTTCCATCGGCCGGGGAGCCAGATTCTTTCCACCAGCCTCTGGAGTTCCGTCCATTGTGACTAGGTGCCTGCTTCCTGTTTCAGCCAGAAACGACATGCCGTCACCGGTCCACTTCACCCTGCATTCCATAAACCCCCCATATTTTTTCAATCCTGCGTCCCAGCCTTGTCTTCAGCAGTATTTCTGGTCAGCAGATAATATAGTTTCATATTGTGTGCCAAAGTTATCGATATAATCATAACATCATGATATTTAATAATAATATTTTCACGGTTTGAACACCATTGCAGACAACGGCCCTTGATCTTTTTGTCAGTATCGGGCAATATAAGTACTGATTGCTCTGTTGTCAGACAGTTCCGGTTTTCCAGATTTGTCTCCTCCACCCTCCTCCTTTGGTGTGGATTTAACGCGGCTCCTTTGAGTCGCGTTCTTTTTACTCATGGCTAAAACAGCGATTGACACAATTCGTCAGTTTGCAATAAAATGCTCGGCTTTCCGTTATCAGGCATACAAGGACGGCGTATTTAATGAAGACTTTCTCTGCCAAATCGCATGAAGTGAAGCGCGAGTGGCTCTTAGTTGATGCTACTGACAAGGTGCTTGGTCGCCTTGCTACTGAAATTGCTCGTCGCCTGCGTGGTAAGCACAAACCAGAATTTACGCCTCACGTTGATACTGGCGATTACATCGTCGTGACCAATGTGGACAAATTGCGTGTCACTGGTAACAAGGCCGAGGACAAAGTGTACTACCGCCACACGGGTTATCCCGGCGGTATCTACGAAACGAACTTTACCAAGATGCAGCAGCGTTTCCCCGGTCGTGTTCTCGAAAAGGCCGTCAAGGGCATGCTCCCGAAGGGGCCGCTCGGTTACGCGATGCTCAAGAAGATGAAGTGTTACGCGGGTGAAACGCATCCGCACGCTGCCCAGCAGCCGAGAGTTCTGGAACTTTAAGGGGTCGAAATGGCTGAAAATTTATACTACGGCACGGGCCGTCGCAAGAGTGCCGTAGCGCGTGTGTTCATGAAGCGCGGTACGGGCAATATCGTTGTTAACGGTAAGCCTGTTGACGAGTTTTTCTCTCGCGTAACGGGACGCATGATCGTTCGTCAGCCGCTGGAATTGGTCGAGCAGACTGCTGGTTTCGACATTCTGGTGAATGTTGCCGGTGGCGGCGAGTCCGGTCAGGCGGGCGCAGTGCGTCATGGCATTACCCGTGCGCTGATCGAATACGATGCCGCACTCAAACCGGCGTTGTCAAAAGCCGGATTCGTTACTCGTGATGCACGTGAAGTTGAGCGCAAGAAGGTTGGCTTGCATAAGGCGCGTCGCCGTAAGCAATTCTCCAAGCGTTAATCGACGCAGGCTTCCGCTGTTCTACAAAAGCCGCCTCTTTGGCGGCTTTTGTGTTTTTTTGGCGCGCAGACTATGATTGCGCACCTGTTGAGGAGGATTCGATGATCAAGGTTGGCATTGTTGGTGGAACAGGTTATACGGGTGTAGAGCTGTTGCGCTTGCTGGCACAGCACCCAGCGGTTGAGATCGTCGCGATAACTTCGCGCGGCGATGCGGGATCTGCTGTTTCAAGCATGTTTCCGAGTTTGCGCGGACGCGTCGGCTTGAAGTTTGAAGATCCGGCTGTCGCCAATCTGAAAGCCTGCGATGCCGTTTTCTTCGCCACGCCGAATGGTGTGGCCATGCAGCAGGCGCCGGAGTTGCTCGATACCGGGGTACGTGTCATTGATCTTGCTGCCGATTTTCGCCTTGCCGATATCGCCGTGTGGGAGAAATGGTATGGCATGCAGCACACCAGTCCGGAATGGGTGGCGAAAGCGGTTTATGGTTTGCCCGAAGTCAATCGCGCGGCTATTCGAGATGCGCGTCTGGTGGCTAACCCAGGGTGCTATCCTACCGCAGTGCAACTGGGGTTCATGCCGCTTGTTGAGGCCGGGCTGGTCGATCCGGGGTATTTGATCGCCGATGCCAAGTCAGGCGTGTCGGGAGCAGGTCGCAAAGCCGAAGTATCTTCCCTGTTTTCCGAAGCCGCAGACAATTTCAAGGCCTACGCTGTCCCGGGGCATCGGCATCTGCCAGAAATTCGGCAGGGGCTGTCGCGTATTGCAGGACATCCTGTCGGGCTTACCTTTGTGCCGCACCTGACGCCATTGATTCGCGGTATTCATGCCACGCTTTATGCGCGAATCACCGGCGAGGCCGATTTCCAGTCCATTTACGAGAAACGCTACGCGGACGAACCCTTTGTTGACGTCATGCCGCCGAAATCACATCCGGAGACACGTTCGGTTCGCGCCGCGAATCTTTGCCGAATTGCCATACACCGTCCGCAAGGCGGCGATACGCTGGTTGTCCTTTCGGTGATTGATAATCTCGTCAAGGGAGCCGCTGGGCAGGCTGTACAGAACATGAACATCATGTTTGGTTTTTCGGAAACTGAAGGGCTATGGCAACTTCCGGTGCTTCCGTAAAATTCAAGCGTCTGCGTCAGCGCTTCGGCATCAGTGCGCCGAAACTGGCGATCAGAACGCATGTGGCGTGGTATTGGCGCGCGCTGGCGATCATTGCCATCCTGTCGGTTTCTTTTGCCTTGGCGGCATGGATCTACGATGCAGGACGGCGCATTGCCGGTTTTGACAGCAATGAATCGGTTCGTGAAATCCAGTCGCTCAGAAATTATGTAATGGAGCTTGATGCCGAATTGACCAAATTGCGCAGTCTGGCGGGTTCAGGTGAAAGTAGTTTGCAGATCGAACGTGCCACACAAAGACAGTTATACCGCCAGGTCAAGGATCTCGAGTTGGAGAACGCGACCTTAAAGCAGGATCTGGCGTTTTTTGAAGGACTTATGCCTTCTTCCGAGTTGGGTGACGAGGTCGGAGTCAAGATTGATCACCTAAAGATTGAGCGCGATGGGGCTTCGAGTGACTATCGTTACCGGATGCTGGTGGTCAATAACGGGGGGCGCCAGGCCAAAGAACTCAAAGGATCCCTTCAAATTCTGGTCAAAATGCAACTGGGAGGCAAAGATGCTATGATTACTTTACCTTCCGATACGGAGCCGAATCTTCAGCGGTTCCGTTTCGAGATCAAGCACTTTCATCGACTCGAAGGCGTCTTTTCAGTACCTTCCGGCGCCGTAGTAAAAGGCGTCGAAGTGCGCTTGTTGCAGGATGGTGCAGTACGTGCCAAGCAGTCTGTAACGCTCTAAACGGAGAATCTCATGTTTGGTGTAAAAAAAGGCAATACTCCCCAAAGTAGTATCGACAGCCTCATCGGAGTCGGTACCCGAATCGAGGGCAATGTGATCTTTACTGGCGGCTTGCGTGTTGACGGCGAGGTTCGTGGCAACATCAGTAGCGAGAATGGCCATGAAGGGACGCTGGTTATCAGTGAAAAGGCGAGCGTGGAGGGTGAGATCTCGGTCGGCCATGTGGTGATCAACGGAACCGTCATTGGTCCGGTAATTGCCGGCGAATCCTTGGAACTCTTGCCGGCTGCGCGTGTCACAGGGGATGTCGAGTACTATCAGATTGAAATGCAGCAGGGTGCTGTGATACAGGGTCGTCTGGTGCACCAGATCAGTGCCAAGACGGTGGAACTCAAGCTGGCTTCCAGTAACTGAGCGGATTCTGGAACAGTTTTAAACGCGGGAATCAGGAAGGATAGTCTATGAATACAGTTACGGATATGCCGTTGCCGTTTGTTTTTACCGATAGTGCGGCCAGCAAGGTCAAGGACCTGATTAATGAAGAAGGCAACCCGGATCTGAAACTCCGTGTTTTCGTCACGGGTGGTGGATGTTCAGGCTTCCAGTACGGCTTTACTTTTGACGAAGTTGCCAACGAAGACGATACGGCCTTGCAGAAGAACGGTGTGACACTTCTGATAGATCCGATGAGCTATCAGTATCTGGTCGGTGCTGAGATCGATTACACCGAAGGGCTCGAGGGTTCTCAATTCGTGATTAAAAATCCGAATGCATCTTCCACCTGTGGGTGTGGCTCATCCTTCACCGCTTGACCTGACAGTCCTGGTGAATGAAAAGGCGACTGGAGTCGCCTTTTTGTTTGGCGCTTACGGTTAAGGCCCACTGGACTTTCCCTGAATAAGTGACTTATTCGAGAGTCGCGAGTGTGATCTGTTTTGCCAGGGCGAGGTAGGTCCGCAGCGATTCGCTGGCCGCCTTGAAACGACTGATTTGTGACGCTTCCAGCGGAATTGAATCCGGTAAGCTTACGGCCAGGGGATTGACCTGCCGGGAATTGACACGGAATTCGTAGTGCAGATGCGGTCCAGTTGACAGGCCGGTCTGTCCTACGTAACCGATGGTGTCGCCCTGGCTGACCCGGGATCCCTTGCGGATCCCGGCAGCAAATCCGTTCAGGTGGCCGTAGGCCGTCGAATAGTTACCTTGATGCTTGAGGATGATCAGGTTGCCGAAGCCACCCTGGCGCCCGGCAAATTCAACACTGCCGTCAGCGACGGAGCGCACCCGGGTGCCGGTTGGAGCCGCGTAATCAATGCCCTTGTGGGCACGTGAAATTTTCAGCACGGGGTGAAGCCGAGCGCTCGAGAAGCCAGAGGTTATGCGCGAAAACTCCAGAGGCGAGCGTAAAAAGGCTTTACGCAGAGTCTTTCCCTCTGCCGTGTAGTAAGCGCCCTTACCCTCTTCGGTCTGGAACCAGAAGGCGTTATACGTTTTCTGGTTGTTGATGAACTCAGCCGTAAGAATGCGGCCCGTGCGGATGGGTTGTCCTTGATGGTTGAGCGTTTGGTAAACCAGCGAAAAGCGGTCACCTTTACGCAAGTCGCGATAAAAATCGATATCGCCGCTGAAAATTTCAGCCAATTGGGTTGCGATCGCGTCAGGAATTCCTAACGCATCAGTAGCACCAAACAGGGAATTACGGATTTCGCCTGATTTGACGACAATCTGTGTTTCGACGATCAAGATCTGTTCACTGGCTATGAAACCATTTCCGCGCCTTTCAACGACCACCATCACATCTTTAGCATTGAGCGGGAAATAAAGAGCGATCAGTTCCCCGTGTTCTCCGGCTTTTGCAACGACAAGCTTGCCAGGACGAAACTGGCGGGAAATGACTTGGGTTTCCGGGCTCTTGCGGATGAATTCAAGCGCCGCCGGATCCGTTATGCCGAGGCGGGCGATCAGGCTGGAGACTGTATCTGATCGCTGGATGCGCTCCTCACGCAGGAAGGAGGTACTTCCGGAATCAATCAGGGTGGTCGCGGGAGTGGCCAGTTGCTCAAGGACGGTCTGCAGCGGAACACGACTCTCGTCGCCCACGGGAACAAGCGCAAACGCGGTCATCATGCCGAGCAAGGCGACGCTGCCAATACCTGCCGTTGACCAGCGATGGCGAAGCAATCGTTCGATTGCCGGATGGGAATGCGCTAGAATCCTGCACTTCAGTTTATCCATGAACGGCTGCCGAGAAGAAACTTACGGGAGTCTAACAAAGAAATGACCCTGCAGGTACCCTTGCGGGAGTAATCGATAGAGGCTTTGCATGCAAGATGTTGAAGACAGTCTTGCCCTGATCAAACGCGGGGCTGATGAATTGCTGATTGAGGCTGAACTGGTTGGTCGGCTGAAAAGTGGCCGGCCGTTACGGATCAAGGCTGGTTTTGACCCGACGGCCCCCGATCTGCATTTGGGGCATACGGTACTGATCAACAAGCTGAGGCATTTTCAGGAGCTTGGACATCACGTGATGTTTCTGATCGGAGACTTTACCGGGATGATCGGTGATCCCACCGGCAAGAATTCAACACGGCCACCGCTGTCGCGAGAGCAAATCCTTGCCAATGCCCAGACCTACCAGGAGCAGGTATTCAAGATCCTTGATCCTGAAAAAACCGAGATCTGCTTCAATTCAACCTGGATCGAGCCACTTGGGGCGTCCGGGATGATTCGACTGGCCGCTCTGCACACGGTGGCCCGCATGCTGGAGCGCGACGACTTCGCCAAGCGTTACCGTGGCGGGCAGCCGATCGCGATTCACGAGTTTCTGTATCCGCTCTGTCAGGGCTATGACTCTGTCGCCATGAAAGCCGATGTTGAACTTGGCGGTACTGATCAGAGATTCAATCTTCTGGTTGGACGCGAACTTCAAAAACACTATGGGCAATCGCCGCAGTGCGTTTTGATGATGCCTTTGCTTGAGGGATTGGATGGCGTTAATAAGATGTCCAAATCGCTTGGCAACTATGTCGGTATCAATGAGCCGCCACGTGAGATATTCGGCAAACTGATGTCGATTTCTGATGAACTGATGTGGCGGTACTTCGATCTTCTTTCCTTCCGTGCCATCGAAGACGTCGCTGCTCTCAGGCGAGACATTGCCGGCGGTCGTAACCCGCGGGATGTCAAGGTTCTTCTGGCGCAGGAAATCGTCGAGCGTTTTCATGGTGCGCAGGCGGCGATTGATGCATTGGCCGATTTCGAGACCCGTTTCCGTCAAGGCGCGATTCCTGACGATATCCCTGACGTGATTCTGGATTCTGTAAGTGGGGTGTTGGGGATAGCACAGGTGCTCAAGCAATCGGGGCTGACTGCCAGTACTTCCGAGGCACTGCGTATGATCGAGCAGGGCGGGGTTAAGGTTGATGGAACGAAAATCGAAAACAAGAATCTTGAATTGTCGGTCCAAGGTGAATATGTTCTGCAAGTCGGGAAGCGAAAGTTTGCGCGAGTGAAGATACGCTGATCCTTTGTAAACAATGTCTTGGCTCTTCGACGAAAAATAGTTGCAAGATTATTTCGCGAAAGTGTTGACGCTCCCGCTAGGCTCTGTATAATTCGCATCTTTCCTTGCAGGCGCAGGGATTAAAAAGTATAAAAATCAAGGAGTTATGATATTTTCTGGTATCGCTTCGGCGTTTCTGGGAGGCTCTGAAAAGAGTTGACGCAATCAAAAACGTCTGTATAATACGCCCCTTCGCTGCCAAGGCAGTGTAGCAAATAAGCTAAGTCGCTGATTTGCAAGCTCTTTAAAAATCTGACAATCGATAGGTGTGGGTTCTTGGTCTTGTTGTCTTTGCTTAGGCAGAGCGCAAAAAGATGAAGTAACTCGCAC
>JAIFKU010000100.1 GCA_020049495.1 Accumulibacter sp. | reverse complement strand
GAAGCCCGCTTTGGCCAGCTTCCACCCGGCCGACAGCCCGCCGATGCCGGTGCCGACGATAAGCACCGGTACGCGCCGCGTTTCGGACGGCGGTGCCGGATTGGGTTCGCGCAACAGGTGGCCCAGGTCAATGGACGTACCGGACAACTCGCCCGGCGGCAAGGGCGGCCTGGCCGGTGCGGAACATCCGGGAAGGGAAGCCAGCCCAGCCGCCGCTAGAGAGGCAAGAAAATCGCGGCGGTCCATGCTCAATCCAAAGCCATTACGCCAGCGCCGCAGCCACAGCCCGGAAACTCTCCAGCCCCGCCTCCAGATTCTCGATGATCTCGCCAGCCAGTTCGTCCGGTTCCGGCAGCTTGTTTAGATCGGCGAAACTCTTGTCCTTGAGCCAGAAAATATTGAGGCTGTTCTTGTCGCCGTCGTGCAGCGTGGTACAGAAGCTCCAGACGCGGGAGGCGGTGGCGTTCATGAGAGTCCTTGAATCATTTCAGAATCGTCATTCCGGCGAAGGCCGGAATCCAGGAAAGTCAACGAACCGGTTCTGTACCCTAGGAGCATTTTCTGCGGGGCACATTCCCGTTGCTCAGGCCCCGGCCTTCGCCGGGGTGACGGAACAATGGGCGCGACAGAGAAACTGGGTTTGGAGCGTATAAACCTATACGCCTTGGCGCATAGAAAGTGCATAGAATCCCGAACAAAAATCATAAGTAATTGATTAATAATAAGATGTAAAGCGGCGGTTTTCTATGCGCCATGGCGCATAGACCAAGGTTATTGCCCTTACTATTACCCTCACTAAAGGGTAATTACCCTGACTCCTTCTTTCGCCAGCGCGCTGCCGGGCCACGACCGTGGCACTCAACGGCTCCCGCCGACTGTTGCGCCTGCAAGATGCGGCGCACCATGTCGCGGCTCACGCCGGGGCAGGTCTGCTCAATCCGCGTTACGGTAAATTCACCGGTAAAACCGGCAATGGCCGTGAGCACTTGCTCCGTTTTTGCGCCACGCGGTGCGCTAACCGCGCCGACACGCTCGACAAAATCGCGGTAGGCCGCCTTCATGATCGACAGCACGAAATTCACGTAAGGCCAGGGATCGTTCTTGCCCTCGTGCCACCCCTGCGAGCTCTGTTCCAGTGTCTCGTAATAGCGTTCCTTGTTCTGCTCGATCAGCCGTTCGAAACTGATATAACGGCCGACTTCGAAGCCGAGTTGATAGCTTTGTAAAAGCCAGAGCAGGCGCGAGACCCGGCCATTGCCGTCACGGAACGGATGGATACACAGAAAATCGAGGTTGAAGGCCGCCAGCGCGATCAGCGGCGGCAGCCAGCGCTCATCGAGACAGGCCTGCCAGTCGGCCAGCAGCCCCTCCATTGCGACCGGCGTTTGCCTGGCCGGAACCGTGCGGAAGCGTATACGTTCGCGGCCATCGGGGTAACGCTCGATGATGTCGCCGTCCTTCTCCTTGTACTTTCCGGCATCCCAGATCTGGCCGCGCGTCAACGCATGCAGGCGGCAAACCGTGTCATCACTCAACAACAGCGTCGATGATTCGCAGTGAATCAGTTCCAGTGCATCACGATAGCCGCGCACTTCCTCCTCGTCCCGGTCGCGGAACTGGGGGCGTTGCGCCACCAGCACATCGCGCACGCGCGACGGCTCGACCAGCACGCCCTCGATGCGGTTCGACGACACTGCGCTCTCGATCATGGCGTGCTCGCGCAGTGCCTTGAGCCGTTGCGGTGACTGCCGGGTATAGAGTTCCTGCTTGCCACGAAACTCGCCGAGATCGCTGAGATACCAGGCCGTAGTCGGCGGAATCGCCAACCCGCCAGCAGCAAAGCGGCACAAGGTGTTGGTCATCGTGATCTCCCGGATTTCATGTTTCCCGCCTTCTCGCACTCGGTACGGATGCGTTCGAGCAGGCGGGCCTTCTGCTCGGGGTTCTGGTTTTCGCTCATCGCCAGGCTGGCCAGAGTGAAGTTAAAACGCCATGATAAACGCTGGCGTCATGATTCGGGAGATTACCGGATCACCTGCCGCCACTCGTTCTCGAAATAGCGCACCAGCACCTGGTTGTTGAGCCGGTTCACTTCGGCGTCGACGCGTTCCATGTCCTTGGGAAACTGGAACAGGGCAGGTGTCGTTTCCGGCGTAAGGAAACGCGTGCTGACGGTATAGCGGGCAGGCGGCTGGTAGGCGCGCTTGCCGGCCAGCACGTAGCCCCATTCGCCGAAGGACGGCACCAGAGCGTGATAGGGCGTAGTGACCAAGCCGACGCTCTCCAGCGTCGTCACCACGCACCAGAACGATTGCCGGGCGTAGAGCGGTGACGTCGACTGAATGGCGGCGAGTGCGCCTGCGCTCAGGTGTTTGTCCAGTAGCCGGTAGAAGGCGGCGCTGTAGAGCTTGCCGATGGCGAAGTTGGAAGGATCGGGGAAATCGACGACGACAAAATCGAAGATCTCATCATTGTTCTCCAGCCATTGCAGGGCATCCTCGTTGACCACCCGGACCTTGGGCGAATGCAGCGCGTCGTCGTTGAGTTTGCGCAGCACTGCCGCCGAGGAGAAAAGCTGCGTCATTGCCGGATCGAGATCGACCAGCGTCACCGCCTCGATCTGTGGATACTTGAGTATCTCGCGCACGGCCAGCCCGTCGCCGCCGCCGAGTACCAGAATCCGCCGCGCGCCGGGCAGCGTCGATAGCCCCGGATGCACCAGCGCCTCGTGGTAGCGGTATTCGTCGCGCGAACTGAACTGCAGGTTGTTGTTGAGAAACAGGCGCAGGTCGTCCTTCCAGCGGGTAATGACGATGCGCTGGTAGGGCGAAGTTTCGGTAAACACGATCTCGTCGGCATAGAGATGCGCCTCGGCCAGCGAAGTGAATTGACCGGCCGCAGCGAAGCCGATCGCCAGCAGCAGCAGTGAAACAAAGGCCTGTGTCTTGAGCCCGCTGGCGTTGTGCAGTTGTTCGCGGAACAGCCACAGCGCCCACAGTGCCACCAGTACGTTGAGCAGGCCGAAGAGCAGGCCGCTGCGCACCAGTCCGAGATGCGGCACCAGCAGCAGCGGGAAAAGAATGGAGACGGCCAGCGCGCCGAGGTAATCAAAGGTCAGCACCTGCGAGACGACATCCTTGAAGGAGAGGTCGCGCTTGAGGATGCGCATGATCAGCGGAATTTCGAGGCCGACCAGAATGCCGATGGCGAAGACCGCCAGATACAGCGCGAGCTTGAACGGCGCCGAAAACCAGACGAAGATGAAGAACAGCGCCGCTGCGGAAAACCCGCCGAGCACGCCGACCATCAGTTCGACCTGGACGAAGCGCGCCACCAGATTGCGTTCGACGTAGCGCGACAGCCACGAGCCGATACCCATGGCGAACAGGTAGGTGCCGATCACCGTCGAGAACTGCATCACCGAATCGCCGAGCAGATAGCTCGACAGCGCCCCGGCGATCAGTTCGTAGGCCAGGCCGCAGGAGGCAACGACAAAAACCGAGAACAGCAGGGCCTGATTCATGACTCTGCAGGTCGGCTTGCAGGTCGGGCTACAGCCCGACACCGTGCTTTTTCCTGTCGGCCTGAAGGCCGACCCACAAAAGCTGCAGTGTCCAATGGGGGATCCGGGTTCATTATTTGTGGTACGCCCGGCTTCCGCTGCCGGACAGGCGCGACGTCTGCGTGCCGGCATCGCGCTCGAAGAGATTCCAGCCCTGATACTGGGCATGAGCAAAGAAGGCCAGCGCAAGCAGTCCGATGACGATGTTGGTTTTGATCATCTCATTCGTCCCCGTCCGCGTTGTCTTCGTCCGCTGCGTCATCGCCGCCGAGATCGCTTTCGTTCCAGCGCCGCGATTCGAAAGCACTGCGCCGCCAGCGCGAAATGAGCGGGAAAAGCACCAGGAAAATCATCACCAGCACATAATTCGACCAGGTCACCGGGTTGCGCACGACCTCAATCGTATCGAACACGGCGTTGCGCCTGTCCTTGCCCAACTCGTATTCGACGGTGAGATAGTAATTTCCGGGCGGGATGTTCCTGAAGGCGATGGCATCGTCCTTTGATCCTTCCGACCAGCTTTCGCCGTCATCAACCCCCCGGTAGTAGCTGACTTCCTGGGCGCCCTGATACGCCTCGCCGGTGTTTTTTTCGACCAGCGTGCTGGTGATATCGAGCCAGTTGTTTTCGACGTCGGTGGTGTGCGTCAAGCGCAGCGAGCGCGCCCGGCTTTTCAGGACAAACTCCTGCGTGGTCAGCGTCGCTTCTTCATTGTGTGGTGAAAGCACCATCTGCTGTCTGAGCACGACCTGCGACGAGAAAATGAACACGAAGGCCAGTTGCACCAGTGTTGCCGCCAGCGCCAGCATCCAGAACAGGCGGAAAATCTTCCTGTGGCGCTCGATCAGCGGATTGGGCTGGTTGGCAAAAACCCCGATGCGTGCCGGTGGCGTCATCGTGGTCTTGAACGCGGCGCACAGATCCTCGGGTTCCAGATACTCGCTTTCCGACCAGGTCGCCTCCTTTTTCGTTACCTCGCGCGAGAGCATCAACGGCGGGAAGATGTAGTCGTCTACCTGGCAGCTTTCACCGACGGAAACGCGCCAGTAGAATTCGCCGACGACATAGCTCACTTCCGCCTTGCCGGAATTGAACAGCTTGAACAGCCCATTGCCGCGCCGGAACGAGGTCTGCCCGCGACTGACCGATGGCGGTTTGGACAGCGTACGCGCAAAGTTCCAGTGTCCCTGGTATTCGGTGAGCCAGGCAAAGCCTTCCTTGTCGTTGAACAGCAGGTATTCCGACCAGGTATAGGTTTCGCCGCCGGAATGCGAACAACGCTGCATGTACCCGATGGCTTCCCAGTCGATGTCGCGCAGTCTGCCCTTGCTGCCGAGCGGCAGCCACGGCATGATACGCATCGACTGTGCGGCACTGGCCAGCAACTGCACCTTGTCGTTGTCGATGCCGATGATAGAGCCGCAACTGTCGCAGGCGACACTTTCGATGGCGCCCGAGTGTATGCTGAGCGGCGAGGCGCAGTGCGGGCAATTGAAAGCGCTGGCTTTGATCGTCGCTTTCCCGCCAGACGCTGCCGCACCGGCTTCCCTGAGATTGCTCAGCTTGAGTTCGTCGAAGCGCGCCGGATAACCGACAAAAACCAGCGGTGGTGTTTCGCTGTAGTCGATGGTGACAAAACGGTCGTTGCCTCTCAGGTCGGCCGTATTGACGTCGTATCCCGACTCGACCCTGAACGGCAGTTCGCCCTGTCCGGCGATGCAGCGCGCCGATTCGAGATCGGTAACCGTAAACAGGCGACCGTCGATGCTGACCTGCATTTCCGGTGCGAGGGCTTCGAACGCGGGCAGGGTTTCCGCGACCGGTACTTGCGAACTCAGCACATATTCGCCGCCGGCTTCCGAAAGCCACGCACTGCGCGCATCGTCGAACAGGATGTGCCACTCGTTCCAGAGCCCGGATTCGTGCTTGAGCTGGATGCGCCCGATAACGCCGAAATGGATGCCGCGGAACTTGCCTTCGCTGCCGATCTGGATGAGCGAAGGATCGTCCATCAGATCGGCCATGCGGCCGAGGTTCTTCAGATCCTCGCCGTCACGCAGCAGCGTACTGCGGCAGAATTCGCAGACGGCATAAACCGACGCCGCCGAGCGAAAGCTCACCGGCGCACCGCAGGAGGGGCAGTTGGCGGTTTTCACTGAAGGCTGGAAAGTGCGGAAACGCTAGTGGTTCAGCTCAGCTTGCCCAGCAACTCGGCTTTCTTGGCGTCGAACTCGGCCTGCGAGAGGATGCCCTTGCCCACCAGTCCGTGCAGCTTCTCCAGCGTGGCCACGACATCGTCGGCGCTGACGCCGGCCACGGGTGCCGCTGTTGCGACCGGCTGTGCCGTTCCCGGCTGCATGGCCTGAGTCATGGACTGCGCCATGGCCTGGCCGATGCCCATCCCGGCTCCCAGGCCGGCGCCGATGCCGGCCATCCCGCCCTCGTTCTGCGCCGCCAGCGGAATGCTGGTGGCCACCTGGTACTGCGTGTAGCGCTCCAGGTCGCCGAGCATGTTCATGCCGATCCTGGTATCGAGAATCTTCTGCAATTCTTCCGGCAGCGTGATGTTCTGCACGGCAAAGGCATCGAGCACCAGACCGTAGCGATCGAACACCGGCTCCAGCGCTGTTTTCAGTTTCGCAGCGAATTCGACCTGATTGGCGGCCATGTCGATGAAGGGCACGCCCGACTCGCCGAACAGGTCGCTCATTCCGGCAATCACCAGACCGCGCAACTGGCCGTCAAGGTCGTCGACGCTGTACACCTCGCGTGTGCCTGAGATTTCCTTGTAGAACTTGCCCGGATCGACGAGCTTGAACGAATAGAGGCCGAAGGCGCGCAGGCGCACCATGCCGAAATCCTTGTCGCGGATGGTGATCGGGTTGGGCGTCCCCCACTTGCGGTCGAGCTGCAGGCGGGTCGAGAAGAAATAGACGTCGGACTTGAAGGGCGACTCAAACAGCTTGTCCCAGTTCTTCAGGTAGGTCAGGACCGGTAGCGTCTGAGTATTCAGCGTGTACAGTCCGGGGCCGAAAACATCGGCCACCTGGCCTTCATTGACGAACACCGCCATCTGCGAATCGCGTACCGTGAGCTGGGCACCAGTCTGGATTTCAAAATCCTGCATCGGATAACGATAGGCCATTACGCCATCGCCTTCCTCGGTCCAGTGAATGACATCGATAAACTGTTTCTTGATGAAATCCATAAGTGCCATGACGATCTCCCTGAAGTAATGATGCAGGATTAATAGGACATGCAGGCGGCGTTGGTCAGGCCGACGGTCAGCGATAGCGCTGCTAGGAAAGTCGCCGGCGCCACCTTGCCGGCGGGAATGTCTTCGCTCAGATGCGGCAGCGTGAAACGCGCCACCAGATAGGTCAGCAACTGGATCACGCCGGCAATTGCCCCCCAGGCTGCAAGGTCGGCCAGCGTATCGCTGTGCGCGATGACATTGGCCACCGGCATGGCAAAACCGAACAGCGCGCCGGAAAGACTGATCGCCGCAGCGGTATTGCCCTGCCGGATGAGAGCAATTTCGTCATACGGTGTGACATTGACGTAGACCAGCAGAAACACGACGATCAGCGCGACGGCCACGGCAAAATAGGATAAAAAGGTGGGCAGCAGGGTCAACATTTTAGGCAGCATGGGAATCTCCAAAAAGCTCCACTACGCAAACGCCGCCGGACAGCTCCGGCCCGTATTCCGGAAGATTACTGCGAAGTCGCGAAACGCACCAGTCCGTCGAGAATCAGATTCTCCGCCAGGCGGAACGGAATGTTCAAGTACGGGGCAAGGCGCGGGGCGGCGCCCCCGGTCAGCAGACAGACAGCGCCCGGTTCGTCAGCGAGGCCGGAGAACATGCGCTCGATGGCGCCGATCTGGGCATGCAGACAGCCGCTGACAATGGCATCCATGGTATTGCGCGGCGCGCGGCAAAATTCCCCCTCGGCCAGCGGCAGTTGCGCCGTGTTGCGGGCCAGTGCCGCACGCATCAGGTCCACACCCGGCAGGATCAGACCGCCGCGGAACATACCGCTCGCATCGAGCCAGTCGACGGTGGTCGCCGTCCCCGCACAGACCACGAGACAGGCACTCGAAACCTGCCCGCGCGCGCCGATCAGGGCCGCCCAGCGGTCGGCCCCCAGGCGTTCGGGCTGTTCATAGCCATTGCGCACGCCGCAAAACGCGGCACTGGAGCGTAGCCACAGCAACGGAGGGAAACGGGGGGCCAGCGCCAGGCTGATCGTTTCGCCAACGGCGTCGCCCGCCACATTGCAGGCGACGGTCCGGGCCGCTGTCGGCCAGGCGGCGGAAACCCCGGCCAGGCTGGCGGCGTCGCCCGTCGGCAAGGCGCCCTGCGCGATCCAGGCATTCCCGTCACGGACGCCCCACTTGATGCGCGTATTGCCGGCGTCGATGGCGATCATCATGCTGCGCGCAGCGAAAGGTCGCCGGACAGGCAGCGCTCGACGCCCGCTGCAGTCTGCACCAGCAGGGCGCCGTCGCTATCGGCGCCACGGCAGATGCCCTCTTTCTCGACCCGCCCGTCGCGCAGCAGGCGCACCGGCCTGTCCTGCCAGGCGTGGCGTGCCTGCCATTGATCGCGTAGCACGGCAAAGCCGCCTTGGGCGAAACGGTCGAAGACCCGCGCCAGTTCGATCAGCAGTTGTGCAAACAGGACATGCCGGTCCGGCAGGGGCGACAGGACACCCTCCAGAGCCGCCGGCGGAAGGGCAAATTCCACGCCCTCGCCCAGGTTTTCGGGCAGGCGAAGATTGAGGCCGATGCCGACCACGGCCAGGGCGCAATCCGGCTGACTCTCCAACTCGATGAGGATACCGCCCAGCTTGGCCTGCTCATGCAGGATGTCGTTCGGCCATTTGAGCGCCAGGCCTGAAGCCCCGCAGGCTGCGAGCGCATCGATCACGGCAACGCCCACGGCCAGCGACAGGCCGGACAGGTGTTCGATTCCGCCGTCGAAGCGCCAGAGCACGGAGAAGGTCAGGCTGGCTTGCGGTGAGGCCAGCCAGCTTCGCCCGCGACTGCCGCGTCCGGCACTCTGCCGGTCGGCCACGATGACGCTGCCGGACGGCGCACCGCGCCCGGCGCGGCTGAGCAGCAGGCTGCTGGTGGATTCACACTCGGCCAGCGCATCGACATCGAAACGACCGCGCGCCTCCGCGAGCAGGGTTTGCAGGCGAAGCGGATCAATCAGCAGGGAAGGCGAGACAGTCATGGTGGCGGCGCTACGATGTGACGTCGCCATTATCGCTGATTATCCCGCGGCATGCTCCGCATCGTCGGCCCGGCCGGTGTCGAGACCCAGATCCTGAATCTTGCGCGTGATGGTGTTGCGCCCTATGCCCAGGGCTAGCGCGGCCTCGATACGCCGCCCGCCGGTGTGGGCCAGGGCGCGGGTGATCAGGATGCGTTCGAAACTGTCGGTCAGCTTTTCGTGCACCTTGCCGTCGCCGCCAGCCAGCAAACGGTCGACCTCCATGGCCAGCCCACTCTCCCAGTCTGAAGTTGCAGCCTGTGGTGCCGAATCGCGCAGTTCCGCCGGCAGGTCGGCGAGATCGACCTGTTGTCCCGGCGCCATGACGGTGAGCCAGTGGCAGATGTTTTCCAACTGTCGCACGTTGCCCGGGAAATCGAGCGTAGCCAGATAGCGGAGCGCCGCTTCGGAAAAGCGCTTGGCCTCGACCCCCAGATCCTGCGCGCTTTTCTGCAGAAAATGGCGGGCCAGAATCGGGATGTCCTCGCGCCGTTCGCGCAGGCTCGGCAGGCGCACGCGGATGACGTTGAGACGGTGAAAAAGGTCCTCGCGGAACAGGCCTTCCTTGACCCGGGTCTCAAGATTCTGATGCGTGGCGGCGATGATGCGCACATTGGCCTTGAGCGGAGAATGCCCGCCGACACGGTAGTAGTTCCCGTCGGAAAGCACGCGCAAGAGGCGGGTCTGCAATTCGGACGGCATGTCCCCGATCTCGTCGAGAAAGAGCGTACCGCCTTCGGCCTGCTCAAAGCGCCCGCGCCGCTGTGCTGCAGCGCCGGTAAAGGCGCCGCGCTCGTGGCCGAAGAGTTCGGATTCGAGCAGATCCTTGGGTATCGCTGCCGTATTGATGGCGATGAATGGCTTGTCGGAACGCGGACTGTGCCGGTGCACGGCCCGCGCCACCAGTTCCTTGCCGGTACCCGACTCGCCGGTGATCATCACCGTCGCGTTCGACTGGCTGAGACGGCCGATGGCGCGGAAGACTTCCTGCATGGCCGGTGCCTGACCGAGAATTTCCGGAACCAGCTCCACTTCACCGGATGCACCGACCTGGTGCAGGCTCTCGTCAATCGCCCGGCGGATCAGCTCCAGCGCCTGATCGACATCGAAAGGCTTGGGCAGATACTCGAAGGCCCCGCCCTGAAAAGCGGCGACCGCACTGTCCAGATCCGAGTAGGCGGTCATGATGATGACCGGCAAGGAGGGAAAACGCTCCTTGACCTTCTTCAGCATGTCCAGCCCGGACTCGCCCGGCATGCGGATATCCGAGACCAGTACCTGCGGCGGCTCGGCACCCAGGTCAAGCTGCGTCAGCGCCTCGCTGGCCGAAGCAAAACTCCTGAACGGTACCTGTTCGCGAGACAGGGTCTTTTCGAGCACCCAGCGAATCGACTTGTCGTCGTCAACGATCCAGACCGGTTTCATTGCTTTCCCAGACATCATGAATTATGGATATGCAGAGCCTATAGCAATTAGCTTGCCATCATGCCACGCTCAACGGCATGCGAATCGTGAAACAGGTATATCCGGGGCGACTGATGCACTCTATCGTTCCCTGGTGCTGCTGGACAAAGCTTTGAGCCAGGGTCAGACCGAGGCCGTTACCGCCCTCGCGACCGGAAACCAGCGGGTAGAACATGCGCTCGCGAATGTCGTCCGGAATGCCCGGGCCGTTGTCGATGACCTGCAATTCAAGCGCCAGGCGGTAGCGCCGTTTGGCCAGCGTCACCTGCCGCGCGGCACGGGTGCGCAGCGTGATCTGCCCCGAACCGGGTTCGCCGCCCGACCGTCCCTTGATCGCCTGGGCGGCATTGCGGGCGATATTGAGCACCGCCTGAATCAGTTGCTCGCGATCACCCACCAGTTCGGGCAGGCTGGTGTCGTAGTCGCGGCGCACGCTCAGCGTCTGCGGAAATTCGGCCGTCAGCAGACTGCGCACGCGTTCGAGTATCTCGTGAATATTGACCGGCCCCGGCTGCATTGGCCGGTGCGGCGAAAGCAGGCGCTTCATCAGATCCTGCAGTCGATCGGTTTCCTTGATGATGACCTGCGTGTATTCGCGCAGGCCCGGATTATTGAGCTCATGTTCGAGCAACTGCGCCGCGCCACGAATACCGCCCAGCGGGTTCTTGATTTCGTGCGCGAGATTGCGGATCAGCTCGCGGCTGGCGATCTGCTGCTCGAGCAAGCGCTCTTCGCGCGTCGCCTTGAGTTGCTGGTCGATCGGCCAGAGTTCGACCAGCAGACGCGCACCCGCCGTTTCGGTCGGATTGACCGTGCAGTTGAGATGCAGCGCAACACCATCATTGCGCTGCAGTTCAATGCTCTGTCCGGTATAGCTCCAGCCATGCTGAAACGCGCTGTCGAGCGCCTCCTGCAGGGCCGCCGGGCAATCCACCACACTGTCCAGACGACATCCGGCAACAGCCTTGCTGCTGATCGCCAGAAGGTTCTCTGCGGCGGAATTCATGTAAAGGATGGCAAAATTCTCGTCGAGCAAAACGACCGTCGAGGAGAGCAGGTCAAGTCCGGCGAAAGGATTGGGCAAGGGTTCAGGCATACGCGGGATTCAGCAAGAAGCACGCCACTTCGGATCAGCGCAGCTTGGCAATCTCCTTCTGGATGGCTTCGATATTGCGTTCGTGCAGGGCTACCTTGTCGCGGAATGGCTGAATACGTTCTTCGACCTTGCCTCCGCTGATGCCGGCACCGCCTTTGTACTGCATGCGTTCGTTGGGTAATATGATGCCCTCCTGCTCGGCGAGATCCTTGCGCGCCTGCTCGAGATTCCTCTGTTCGGCTGTCAGTTCGCTGTCGAGAATGCGCCGGCGATCCGTATCCCGGGCTTTCTGGGTATTGTCGTCAACTCTCGGGAAGGTCGATGGCGTCGGGGTTTTCACGGCGGCCTTGGCCGCAGGTGCAGGCGCTGGGCTCGATGAGCCATAATCGATACTGGTGCACTTGTCTCCTTTGGCGGCGGACTTGATGTTTGAAAACGATTTGTGCCCACTTTCATCGACGCACTGATACATGACGTCCGCCTGAGCCGGCAGCGCGGCCAGAACGAGCAATGCAACAGGGAAATACAGTCTTGGGCAATTCATCGCGATCCTATCTGTGGGTGACAGCCAGTATCCTTAAGGTTGCGCTGAATTATTCTTTCCGTCGTTCCCGCGCAGGCGGGAACCCAGTTAAATCAACATTCTGGATCACCGCCTACGCGGGGATGACGAATAATTCAGCGTTTCCTTAAGTCAAACACGGGTATCAGTGTATTGGATGACCCCGTGAAATACAAACGCATCAATGGGCAGGCGGGGGACAAAAAAAGGACGGGCATGCCCGTCCTTTCTTGATTGCCCGTTGAAGTACGCGATCAGCAGCTATAGTACAGGTCAAATTCGACCGGGTGCGTCGTCATGCGGACCTTGTTGACTTCGTCCATCTTCAATTCGATGTAGGCATCGATCCAGTCGCTGGAGAAGACACCGCCACGGGTCAGGAAATCCCGATCCTTGTCGAGGGCAGCCAGCGCCTCTTCGAGGCTGGCGCAAACGGTCGGGATCTTGGCATCCTCTTCCGGCGGCAGATCGTAGAGATTCTTGTCGGCCGCATCGCCAGGGTGAATCTTGTTCTGGATGCCGTCCAGGCCAGCCATCAGCAGGGCCGTGAAGCACAGGTAGGGGTTGGCAATCGGATCCGGGAAGCGGGTTTCGATACGGCGGGCCTTGTCGGACGCCACGTGCGGAATGCGGATCGACGCGGAACGGTTCTTCGCCGAATAAGCCAGCTTGACCGGTGCCTCATAGTGCGGAACCAGGCGCTTGTACGAGTTGGTGCCCGGATTGGTGATGGCGTTCAGCGCCTTGGCGTGCTTGATGATGCCGCCGATGTAGAAGAGCGCGAGTTCGGAGAGACCGGCGTAGCCGTTGCCGGCAAACAGGTTCTTGCCGTCCTTCCAGATCGACTGGTGCACGTGCATGCCCGAGCCGTTGTCGCCAACGATGGGTTTTGGCATGAAGGTTGCGGTCTTGCCGTATTGATGTGCCACGTTGTGCACCACGTACTTGAGCATCTGCGTCCAGTCGGCGCGCTTGACCAGCGTGCTGAACAGGGTGCCAATCTCGCACTGGCCTGCGGTGGCCACTTCGTGGTGGTGAACTTCAACCGGAACGCCGATCGATTCGAGCGTGAGAACCATGGCCGAGCGGATGTCGTGCAGGCTGTCAACCGGAGGCACCGGGAAGTAGCCACCCTTGACGGTCGGACGGTGGCCTGAGCCGCCGCCGCCTACGTTCTTCTCGCCGGAAGTCCAGGCGGCTTCGTCGGAGTAGATCTTCAGGTTGCAGCCGGACATGTCCACGCTCCACTCGACAGAGTCGAAAATGAAGAACTCGGGTTCCGGGCCAAAAAAGGCGGAATCTCCAATGCCGGAAGACTTCAGGTAGGCTTCGGCACGCTTGGCGATCGAACGCGGGTCGCGGTCGTAGCCACGGCCATCGGCCGGATCAACGACGTCGCAGGTGATGACGATGGTCGTTTCATCGAAGAAGGGGTCGATATACGCCGTCGAAGCGTCGGGCATCAACTGCATGTCGGAAGCCTGAATACCTTTCCAGCCGGCGATTGACGAACCGTCGAAAGCGTGACCGTTCTCGAACTTGTCTTCGCTAAACGCACTGACCGGAACAGTGACGTGCTGCTCCTTGCCACGGGTGTCAGTAAAACGGAAATCGACGAACTTGGCGTCGTTTTCCTTGACCATCTTGATTACATCTTGCGGGCTTGCCATTGAAAAGTCTCCTCAGCGGGTGCCGGCGATTCCGGCGACAATAAAAAAGGTGCTCCGGGTATTAGCAGAAACCATGCCAATCAACGTTCTGCGAATTTTGCATTGTGCCATAAGGAAGCATGGCTTTTCTGATGTTTTTGTTGCACGTTCGTGGTGCGCAAACAATCATTAATGCACTTGATTGGTGCGCCACACCAAACATTCCCTACGATTGCCTGACCTCAGGGTGCGCATCCCGGCGTAGTCGACGCAAGTGATTTATACTTGAAGCAACCCCTACCACAAAGGATTCCGTATTTTCATGGGAAAGCTGACCGACCTCCTGAATCTCGCCCAGATGCGTGCGCGCGAACTCGGGCTGTCTTATTCCGGCGCGCTGACGCCGAGGGAAGCCAGTGAAGTCTGGCAACTGGCGCCCGGCGCCCGACTGGTCGACGTGCGCACGCGTGCCGAGTGGGACTGGGTGGGCCGCATACCCGGCGCGGTGGAAATCGAGTGGAACAGCTATCCGGGCAGCCAGCCGAATACCGACTTTCTGGCACAACTCAAGCGGCAGGTTGATGGCGAATCGCTGGTCATGTTTCTCTGCCGTAGCGGGGTGCGCTCGCACAATGCGGCGTCTCTGGCCAGCGAGGCCGGCTATAGCGAATGCTATAACGTGCTCGAAGGCTTCGAAGGCGACATCGATGCCAACGGGCAGCGCGGCAAGCTTGGTGGCTGGCGTCACGCCGGTCTTCCCTGGAAAAGCTGAGAGGGCGCCTTTTTGCCGCACATCTGCAACCATTTTCTGACCTGACAGTCTGTTTCTTCCAGTGCGATAACGATTCGAGTACCAGCCAATGCAAAGTGCAAGCATCAATTTCGACCGCTTCAACCAGTTGCAGGACAACGCCTGCCACGAACGCATCCGCGCTGCCCGCGCCAGCCTCGGGCCGCGCGTCGTCATGCTCTGCCACCACTATCAGCGCGCCGACGTCTATCAGTATGCGGACCTGACCGGGGATTCGCTCAGGCTCGCGCGCCTGGCCTCGCAAACCGACAGCGAATACATCGTCTTCTGCGGCGTGCACTTCATGGCCGAGGTTGCCGACATCATGTCCAGTCCCCGGCAGAAGGTCATCCTGCCCGACCTCGCCGCCGGCTGCTCGATGGCCGACATGGCCAATCTGGCCAAGGTCGAGCGCTGCTGGCGGGAACTTAACGAAGTGCTGAACGCCGACGAAGTCATCACCCCGGTCACCTACATCAATTCCGCCGCCGACTTGAAAGCCTTCTGTGGCGACCATGGCGGCATCGTGTGCACCTCGTCGAATGCCGCAACGATAGCCGGGTGGGCATTCGGGCAGCGCCAGAAGATCCTGTTCTTCCCCGACCAGCACCTCGGTCGCTGGACGGGCCATACGTTGGGCATCCCGCTCGACGAGATGATGGTCTGGGATCCTGATCTCGAAATGGGTGGCCTGACACCGGAGCAGATTCGCAAGGCAAAACTGCTGCTCTGGAAAGGACACTGCTCGGTGCACCAGATGTTCCAGCCGGCGCACATCCTGAAGTTCCGCAACCAGCACCCGGACGGGCTGGTCATCTCGCATCCCGAATGCAGCTTCGAAGTCTGCCGGCAATCCGATTTCGTCGGCTCGACCGAGCATATCGTCAAGGTTATCAAGGAAGCCCGGCCGGGCACACGCTGGCTGGTCGGCACCGAACTCAATCTGGTCACCCGGCTGGCCGAAGAAGTCAAAGCCGAAGGCAAGATCGTCCAGTTCATGTCACCCACCGTCTGCATGTGTTCGACCATGCAGCGCATCGACCCGCAGCATCTGGCGTGGACGCTGGAGAACCTGGCTGCAGGCCACACCGTTAACCAGATCAGCGTACCGGAGCATGAAGCCGTACTCGCCAAGCTTGCCCTGGAGAGGATGCTCGCGATTTCGTGAGCGCCATGAAGAGTCAGAACCTCAAGGTCGTTACCTACAACATCCACAAGGGCTTCTCGCAGTTCAACAAGCACATGATGGTGCACGAACTGCGCGAGCAATTGCGCCTGCTCGGGCCCGACATCGTCTTTTTGCAAGAGGTGCAGGGTCGGCACAGTGGCCACGCGGCGGCGCACGACAACTGGCCGGATGAAGCGCAGCACGATTTTCTCGCCGAGGACGTATGGCAAGCCACCGCCTACGGCAGCAATGTGATTTACGACCACGGGCACCACGGCAACGCGGTTCTTTCCCGCTTCTCCATTGCCTCGACGCACAACCAAGATGTCACCCACCATCGATTCGAGCGGCGCGGCTTGCTGCATTGCGAGATCAACGTTCCGGGGCTACCCAAGGCCGTGCACTGCGTCTGCGTGCACCTCTCGCTGTTTGCCCGCTCGCGGCGGCGGCAGTTGGATGCGCTGTCCGGCTACCTGGAAAACATCGCCGACCCTGATTCGCCGCTGATCATTGCCGGTGATTTCAACGACTGGCGCAACGAGGCTGACCAATTGCTGGCCGAACGTCTCGGACTGATCGAAGCCTTTGGCGGAATCGGCGGCGACGGCGGAGCGCCGGGGCGCAGCTTTCCTTCAAAACTGCCTGTTCTGCGCCTTGATCGCATCTACGTACGCGGATTTTCGGTCAAGCACGCCAAAATGCATTTCGGCGTGCCATGGTCAAAAATATCCGACCATGCTGCCCTCTCAGCTCATCTGGGACCCGGCAGTAAAAATCGCTAAATGCTGGCAGTGCGCATTACTGCGCACTGCCCGGAAAGATTGCGCGCACCGCGGGCACGCGCGCCATCGACCAGTTCGCCAGCGCCCAGCGCCAGAATTCGGGCAATGGCGCAGCGTAAAGTTCAGGCGGCAGGGGATGGCCGAGAAAGCGCATGGCCGAGGCCAGCAGCGTACCCGCGTTCGCCGGGTCGACTGCGGGCGCCCGGGTCTGCTTCGAGAGTTTCTCGCCGGCAGCATTGACCACCACCGGCAGGTGCGCATAGCTCGGTGTCGGCAGGCCAAGACACTGCTGCAGCCACATCTGGCGTGCTGTCGAAGCGAGCAGGTCGACGCCGCGCACCACCGCATTCACGCCCTGGGCGGCGTCGTCGACGACCACCGCCAGCTGATAGGCATACTGCCCGTCGGCGCGCAGCAGGACGAAGTCACCCACCTGGCGTTCGAGATTCTGCCGGATTTCACCCTGGATGCGGTCGATGCAGCAGAATTCCTGATCGGGTACGCGCAGACGCCAGGCGCGTGCCGCCCTGCCTTCGCTCAGCCCGGAGCGGCAGGTGCCGGGATAGACCAGTCCGCCATCGACCGATACAGTGCCTGTCCTGGCGGCAATCTCGCTGCGCGAACAGGCGCAGGGATAGACAAAACTATCGAGTTGCAAGCGAACGAGCGCTGCATGATAGTGGTCGATACGACGGCTCTGGACGACCACCTCGCCGTCCCACTCGAAGCCGAATCCGGCGAGCGTGCGCAGTATCCCGTCGGCCGCACCGGGCACCGTGCGCGGATCATCGACATCCTCGATGCGCAGCAGCCACTCGCCGTGGTTGACGCGTGCTTCCAGGTAGCTGCCGACGGCGGCGACGAGCGAACCGAAGTGCAGGGGCCCGGTCGGCGACGGGGCAAAGCGGCCACGGTAAAGAGCGGGCGCGGGGATGGCGGAGTCTGTGGCGGCAAGCGGAGTCATGCCGCCATTGTAGCTAGACGTTGAACAGGAAGTTCAGCACATCCCCGTCCTTGACCACGTATTCCTTGCCTTCGGCGCGCATCTTGCCCGCTTCCTTGGCGCCGTGTTCGCCGCCATAGGTTATGTAATCGTCGTAGGCAATGGTTTGCGCACGGATGAAGCCGCGTTCGAAGTCGGTATGAATGACACCGGCGGCCTGCGGCGCGGTATCGCCGCGGTGTATCGTCCACGCCCGCACTTCCTTGGGGCCGGCCGTGAAATAGGTTTGCAGGCCGAGCAGATGGTAGCCGGCGTGCACCAGCCGGTCTAGCCCCGGCTCTTCGAGACCAAGGTCGGCAAGAAAGATCTGCTTTTCGTCGTCGGCCAGATCGGCAATTTCGGCTTCGATCGCGGCGCAGACGGCGACGACCTCGGCCTTCTCGGCACTGGCGTGCTCACGCACGGCATCGAGATGCGGATTGTTCTCGAAACCGTCCTCGGCCACATTGGCGGCGTACAGCACCGGCTTGGCGGTAATCAGGCAGAAGGGCTTGAGGTTGAGCCATTCCTCCTTGGACAGGTCGAGGGCGCGCACCGGCCTGCCCTGATCAAGCTGGGCGAAGCATTTGTCGAGCACCGCTACCAGCAGCTTGGCTTCCTTGTCACCGGCACTGGCCGGCCGGCGGTAACGCAGCAGCGCCTTTTCGACGGTGGCCATGTCGGCCAGCGCCAGTTCGGTATCGATGATTTCGATGTCACGGATGGGATCGACGTTTCCGGAAACGTGAATCACATTGTCGTTGGCAAAGCAGCGGACCACATGCAAAACCGCATCGGTCTCGCGGATGTTGGCCAGGAACTGGTTGCCCAGGCCTTCGCCCTTGGATGCTCCGGCGACCAGACCGGCGATATCCACGAACTCGGTCACCGCCGGTACCACGCGCTGCGGCTTGACGATGGCCGTCAGCCTGTCGAGACGCGCGTCGGGAACCGAAACCACGCCGACAGACGGCTCGATGGTGCAGAAAGGATAATTCTCCGCGGCCACGCCGGCCTTGGTCAGGGCGTTGAAGAGAGTGGATTTGCCGACATTGGGCAGACCGACGATTCCGCATTTGAGGCTCATGGTGAGATTCCTGTTTGTTGCATTCGAACATTCACAAGTCGCACAAGCGACTCACGAATCACCCCTCTCCAAGCGGAAGAGGGGCCGGGGTGAGGGCGGGTGTACAAAACAGACCCATGCCCAGTATAGATCTCTGGTGCGCCCTGAGTGATATGCAAGCATCACGAGGACGTACTCTTGAGGTGCAGCAGGCGTTGCGCCGCCGCATAGTCGCCGGCACCCAGATCAGGCCAGGCGAGCAGGCAACGGTCCAGCGCGCGGTCGATCAGTTCCTGTTCTTCCTTGCGCGGTGCTTTCAAAACGTAATTGATGACCTCGTTCCGATCGCCCGGATGTCCTATCCCCAGACGAAGCCGCCAGAAATCCGGTACGGAAAGCTGCGCCTGAATGTCCTTCAGCCCGTTGTGCCCGCCGTTGCCACCCCCCTGCTTGAGGCGGATGCTGCCCGGCTGCAGGTCAAGTTCGTCATGCACGACCAGGATTTCATCCGGAAGAATCTTGTAGAAGCCCGCCAGAGCAAGCACGGACTGACCGGAGCGGTTCATGAAGGTCGTCGGCTGCAACAGCCACAGGTCGCCCATCCTGCCGACACGGCCGAAGAATTTGCCCTGCGCGGTGAGCGTCACCTTGAGTTCGTGCGCCAGCCGCTCGACAAACCAGAAACCGAGGTTGTGACGATTGTCCTCATATTCGCGGCCGGGGTTACCCAGGCCGACAATCAGGCGCGGAGGGGTCATGCTACTCACTCTGAAAAATGAAAAGCCGCCGCAGGCACCACGTACCGGACGGCGGCCAGTCATTCAGACACTGGAACTCAGGCGGCAGGCGTTGCAGGAGTTGCAGACGTTGGTGTTGCCGGGGTTGCTTCACCTTCGGCGCTCTCTTCAACAACTTCAGCCTTCTTGACCGGGATCGAAACGACGACAGGATCGTCGCTGCCATGGCCGGTCGGCTTGACGCCAGCCGGGAAAACCATCTGCGAAACGTGAATCGAACGACCGGATTCGAGATCCTTCAGGTCGACTTCGATGAAGGCCGGTAGATCTTTCGGCAGACAGGTCACGTCGATTTCGTTCATGGCCGGCGATACATTGCCGCCACTGATCTTGACGCCCGGGGCCTGATCGGCGTTGATGAAGTGCAACGGCACTTTCTGGTGGATCGCACGCGTGGCATCAACACGCAGAAAATCGACGTGCAATACCAGCGGCTTGTAAGGGTGCATCTGCGAATCTCGCAGCAGCACACTTTGCTCGGCACCGTCCAGCTTGAGCGTCAGTACGGAGGCGTGGAAGGCTTCCTTGCGCAGCGCAAGGAGCAATTCGTTGTGTTCGAGTTCAATCAGGACCGGGGCGGCAGTACCCCCGTAAACGATACCCGGCACCTTGTTGGCGTGACGCAGGCGGCGGCTCGCTCCGGACCCCTGCAATGTGCGCGTTTGCGCGTTGATTTCAAATTTCATGGACAGCTCCTGGTTAAAACAAACCCTGCCCGCGACCAGGCAGGGGGTTGAGAAAAACTATTCGATAAACAGCGAAGAAACCGAATCCTCGTTGCTGATCCGGCGAATCGTTTCGGCCAGCACGTCGGCCACCGACAATTGCCGGATACGCGACGACTTCTGTGCCTCTTCGCTCAGCGGAATGGTGTCGGTCACGACTAGTTCATCGATGGCTGATTCGTTGATGCGGCTCACGGCTGAGCCGGACAGCACCGGGTGCACGCAGTAGGCCAGAACCTTCTTGGCGCCCTTTTCCTTGAGCGCCGCGGCGGCCTTGCACAGCGTGCCGGCGGTATCGACCATGTCGTCCATGATGACGCAGGTACGCCCTTCAACCTCGCCGATGATATTCATGACTTCAGCGACATTGGCCTTGGGGCGGCGCTTGTCGATGATCGCCAGATCGCATTCGAGGCGCTTGGCCAGCGCACGGGCGCGCACCACGCCACCGACGTCGGGAGAAACAACCAGCAAATCTTTCAAATCCTTTTTCCACACATCGGCCAGCATGATCGGCAGGCAATAGATGTTGTCGACAGGGATGTTGAAAAACCCCTGAATCTGCTCGGCATGCAGATCCATGGTCAGCACGCGATGGACACCGGCAGCCGTCAGCAGATCGGCCACCAGCTTGGCGGCGATCGGCACGCGCGCCGAGCGCACGCGGCGATCCTGACGCGAATAACCAAAGTACGGGATGGCGGCGGTAATACGCGCGGCTGAAGCACGCTTCAGCGCATCGACCATGACCAGCAGTTCCATCAGGTTTTCGTTGGCCGGCGCGCAGGTCGATTGCAGAATGAAGACATCCTTGCCGCGTACATGCTCCTGAATCTCGACGGTTATTTCGCCATCGGAGAAGCGCCCCACATTGGCCCGCCCCAGCGAAATATTCAGCCGTTTGACAACATCGGCAGCCAGCTTGGGAGTGGCGTTGCCGGCAAATACCATCAGGCTGTCGTAGGCCATAGCACACATCCCTTGGCGCCCATGGAAAAGCGCCGAACAAAAGCAATACAGGCAGGTAGGACTGCAACCTGCCCGGCTTGAAAGAAACCGGATGGCTGGGGAAGAAGGATTCGAACCTTCGAATGCCGGAATCAAAATCCGGTGCCTTAACCAACTTGGCGACTCCCCAGCAGTCGATCACTTGGCACGCCAAGCAAGCGAGGCGCGGATTATACAGGGGTTTTTGCAAAAAAAACAGGGATGACTCGCGGCCTTCTATCCATCAAACCTTGCCTATTGACCAGTGACTCCCAGCCCAATTCCTTCTGCATGAAGCGCGGCTCATTCCATTACAGCCGTGCCTCAAGAATCAATGTCATTTGTGCGCGGGTCAATTCTGCAGGACTGTTTTTGCCGTTTGTCTTGTCCAGTATCTTCGGAAAATCGGCTTGGGTAATGTCGAAATCACGGAGCCGCGGGATACGGGTGAGTTCAATCCATTCCTGCAGGGTCTGAATCAGCAGATCACAATCATTTCTGAGCGAAACGGAAGATTGGCGGGAAAGCAGGGTACCTGCCCGGGCGAATTTTTCCAGCGCTGTACGATTCTTTTCCGCGTTTTCAAACAAGGTCTCAATGGTGATTCGCGTGCTTTCACCGATCAGCGTTCCGCAGACAGCGCCGTGCGGCATGCGGCTATAGCCGCCGATCGGGCCGGCGAAACCATGTACCAGACCCAGCCCGGCATTGGCCAGGGTGATGCCCGACAACAGCGCGGCGTAGGCCATGTGGCTGCGTGCTTCGATGTCGGTTGCGCCGCAGGCAAAGGCCGGCAGGAATCCGGCGGAAACGTGTTCGAGACCACTCTGCGCCAGCGCATCGGTGATTGGCGAAGCCTTGGTCGAGACATAGGACTCCAGCAACTGGGTCAGCGCATCCAGACCACAGGCAGCCGTCACTGCAGGGGGGCAGGAGAGCATCAGTTCCGGATCGACCAGGGCAATATCCGGAACGAAGTTGTCGTGGCGCAGCGAACTTTTGAAGCCGTGCGCGCCAACCTCGCTCAGTACCGCGTTCTTGGTCGCTTCCGAACCGGTGCCGGAAGAGGTGGGGACAGCCATAAAAGGAATTTTCCTGCCGTCATGTTTTTTTGTTTCCATGCCCTCCAGATAGGCGCGTACGGAGCCCTCGTGCGGCAGCATGGCTGAAATGGCCTTGCCGGCATCGATAGCACTGCCGCCGCCGATGGCGATGACCCAGTCCAGGCTTTCGTCGCGATAGCGATCAACGGTCTGATCGACAAAGGCCGGCGAAGGTTCACCTGTAACCGAGACCTGGAAAAAATGAATGTCTGCCTGGGCCAGGGCCTGCGTCAGCTTGCCGTAGTGTGCGGACTGCCGGAAGGAAGCCGAACCGGTGACCAGCAAAACCCGGCAAGCCTTTTGCCGGAGCAGTTGCGGGAGTCGGGAAAGTTTTCCAGCGCCGAAATGAATCTCGGGCATTCTGGCCAACACGAAGTCGGCAATGGTCTTATTGTGCATTTTTTCGCTTTCTACAGTGATGACCTGGACATCCTCAATTCGCCAGATCGAGCAAGGGGTGGCAGTCAAGTCCGGCGGCGACCCGGCCGTGCATTCCGGCGGGCAGCTTGCGGACAACGGCAACGGCGGCTTCCTGCTGCGCGAACCCGGAAAAAACGCAGGCACCGGATCCGGTCATGCGCGCCTCGCCAAAAGCAGCCAGCCAGTGCAGGTATTCGGCAACGACCGGGAAGCGGGAAACCGCGACCGTTTGCAGATCGTTCATGCCGACGCCCGGCTTCCAGTCGGACGCCTGCATCGGCGCGCTATCGCGCTTGAGTTCCGGCGCTGCGAAGATGGTGGCGGTTGGCACCTGCACCGGCGGTTCCAGTACGACGTACCAGAGCGGCGGCACGGCGACCGGCTGCAGGGCTTCGCCAACGCCTTCGGCAAAGGCATTGCGCCCAAAGATGAAAACCGGCACGTCAGCGCCCAGCGTCAGGCCGATTTCCTGCAGGCGCTGGCGCGGCAAACCCAATTGCCAGAGATGGTTGAGCGCCAGCAGCACGGTGGCCGCGTCGGAACTGCCGCCGCCCAGGCCGCCACCCATCGGCAGGCGCTTGTCGAGACTGATTTCAACGCCCTTCCGGCAACCCGTTTCGGCCTGCAACAGCCGCGCGGCGCGAACCGTCAGGTCGCTTTCGGGCGGCACACCGGGCAGGGGCTGGCGTAGCGTGACGGCGCCGTCGGCGCGCGGCGCAAAACACAGGCTGTCGCTGTAATCGATGAAGCGGAACAGGGTTTGCAGCAGGTGATAACCGCCTGCACGCCGTCCGACGACGTGCAGAAAAAGGTTGAGCTTGGCCGGTGCCGGAAAGACGCTTTGCCAGTTCCACAACGATGCCTTGGTCACGGCTTGACCTCTTCAGGCGTCAGGCTGTTCCACTCGTCGATGCGCAGCCGAAGTTCGAGGCCACCCGAGCGTTCGGCGAAGATACGGCTGGGTGGTGCCTGTGCATCATCGTTGTCGTAAGCGTAATCGATTGTCCAGTCCTCATGCTGCAAGCGCAATTGTCGGCCCTGTGCATCCAGTTCTGCAGTACCGACTGATACACCCCGTCCTCGCACCCAGTCGGTGAGTTGGGTCAGAGGTAGTGGATAACCGAGCACCTGCTGGGTCAGGGTTTCGGTATCAGCCGCAGAATGCACCTTGCCGTCACTCGTCGTCAGCCGCGCGCCGCGGTCACTGGTGGTAATTTCAGCCATGCCCTGGCCAAACGGCGACGAGAGCAACAACTCGTTGTGTGCACCGCTATGGCGCCAGCTCAAACGCCCGGAGTAGTTCTTGTCCTCATGGTGCAGCGAAAACCGTCCTTCCAGCGAGAACGAGTTCAGCGCCTCACGCGGCGGCGGCGTGTTCGGCGAAGTACGCAACGAGGCACAGCCCGCGAGAAGGGAAACACTCAGAAGAACTGCGGCGGCGCGGCAAACACTCATCAAACCAATAGGCTTCTGCATTCGTTTCAGGGCGCGAACTTCTTGATTGCATCGGCCAGGGCCTCGTTGTCGGGATACTTCTTCTGTGCCTCAAGCAAGGCACGCCGCGCATCGTCCTGGCGCCCGAGCACCCACAGTACTTCGCCCAGGTGTGCCGCAATTTCAGGATCGTCGCGCAGGGTGTAAGCCTGCTCAAGATGCGTCAGCGCGCCAGCCAGATCGCCCTGGCGGAAAAGCACCCAGCCCATGCTGTCGAGGATGAAACTGTCCTTCGGCGACAGCTTGAGGGCCTTTTCGATCAGCTCTCGCGCTTCGGGCAGGCGAAGGTTGCGATCAGCATACGAATAACCAAGGGCATTGTAGGCTTGTGCGCTTTCCGGGCGTAATTCAATGAGCTTGCGCAAGCGGCTTTCCAGAACATCCATGCGGCCGAGTTTTTCAGCCAGCAGCGCCGTTTCATAAAGCAGTTCTGGCTGCTCGGGCTGCATGGCCAGCAATGCTTCCAGTAAATCGAGCGCCGCCTGCGCCTGTCTGGCATCACGCAACAGGCCGGCTTCGGCGATGGCGAACTGGATACGTTCTTCCGGGGTTCTTGTCCTGGCTGAACTCAACTGCGTGCGTGCGTCATCCAGCCTGCCCAACTCGACCAGAAGGCGTGCGCTGCGCAGTCGCGCCTGAAAATAGTTTTCGCCGACGCCAACCTGTGCGTAAAAGGCCAGCGCCTCTTCATTGCGTTTGCCCTCTTCGGCAATCTGCCCCAGGTAATAATAGGCAAAGCTCTTGTCCGCTGACGGCAGCGTCACAAAATGCCTGAACTGCGCTTCGGCCAGCACCCTGTCGTTCTGTTGCAAGGCCAGGATGGCTACCGGATAGACAATATCCGGGTTGTTCGGAAAAGCCTGCAGCAACTGATCGAAATGGCGCCTGGCTTCGTCATAGCGCTTCTCGCCAACCAGCGCACGCGCCAGATTCAACTGGGTATCACGCGCTTGCGGATTGCGTTCGACAAAGTCCTGCAGGAAAGCGATGGCTTTAGCGGGCGAGGTACGAATCATCAACTGCATCTGCAGCAGGGCGGCCATCTCCCAATCCGGACGCAACTCGAGCGCCCGACGCACTTCGGCCAGCGCACGTTCGTTCACTCCCGCCGATCCGGCCGCCATTGCCACGGCATAGTGCGCCTCGGCAATGCCAAAGAACGACAGGCACACCTTGTCGATCAGGCGGAAAACGGCCATGCGATCCGGGCTGCGCGCCAGCATGCGGTTAAGCCCGAGGAGATTCTCGCCAAGCGCTTCCTTGTCGGCTTCAAGCATGCGCAGCAGGCTGGGTGCGAGATCATCAAGCTGATTGGACAGGATCATCACGCTGGTCGTCATCTGCTGCGCTTTTTTCGATGCCGGATCGACTTCGACCCACAAGCGCGCCGCTTCGAGCGCCAGATCATAACGCCGTGCATAGCCGGCGACTTCGACCGTCCGCTCAAGCACTTTCGGGTCGCGGGTACGCAAGGCAAGATCGGCGTAGGCCTTGCTCGCCAGTTCGATATCGCCGCGTTGCAGGGCGATTTCGGCAAGCAACACCTGATAGACCGTCTGCCCCGGGTGATCTGCGTAACGCGGATCACCCGGTCTGGGTTCCGTGCTTGCCGGACGCACGATCTCGGGAACAGCCGGCGCGCGCTTCCTGACGGGTACGGTCGGGTCGGCGGCAAATGCTGACAGAGCTGAGCCAATGATCAGCGCGGTAAAACAGACGGTGCGGCGAATGGATTTCATGAATTCCTTGTATTACTCAATCAGATCACGGCTGATTAGAGTCGTTTGCGGCATAATGGTTTTATACATGTTATGGCCTTTTATCGGTAGCAGCAATGCCAGAACTCCCCGAAGTCGAAGTCAGCCGCCTAGGATTGTTGCCCCATCTGCCCGGGCAGCGCATCGTCGAGGCCATTTTCCGGGTGCCGAAACTGCGCCACGTGATCCCGTCCGCGCTGGTTTCGCGACTCATCGGCCTGCGTGTCGAGGCCATTTCCCGGCGCGGCAAGTATCTTCTATTCGATTGCGAAAGCGCCCGCGACGGCGGCTGGCTGATTCTGCATCTCGGCATGTCCGGCAGCCTGCGCCTGGTGGCTCCCGGTACGCCGCTACAGAAACACGACCACGCCGATCTGGTTTTCGCCCGCACCACCTTGCGCTTCCGCGATCCGCGCCGCTTCGGCACACTGCTCTGGCACGAAGGCGGTGATATCGAGCGGCACCCGCTGCTTGCCGTGCTCGGCGTCGAACCGCTGTCCGCGGTTTTTGATGGTGACTGGCTGTACGCCAAAACACGCCGGCGCAGTACGCCAATAAAACCCTTGCTGATGGACAGTCATCTGGTGGTCGGCGTCGGCAACATCTACGCTTCGGAAAGCCTGTACCACGCCGGCATTTCGCCCTTGCGCGCGGCCAACCGCATCAGCCGCGAACGCTACCGCATTCTCGTCCCGGCCATACGCGCGACGCTCGAAGCCTCCATCGCGGCAGGCGGCAGCAGTGTCCGCGACTACGTGCATAGCGATGGCGGCGCCGGTTGCTTCCAGTTGTCCTGTGCGGTTTATGATCGTGCCGGCGAGCCCTGTCTGAATTGTGGCAATCCGCTGCGCTCGGTTCGCCAGAGCGGACGCAGCACCTTTTACTGCGCGCACTGCCAGCGCTGAACAAAGCACTTTAATAAAATTGCGCCATGTACTTGATTGAGCAAGCCTTTGTGGTAGAGTAAAGAAATAATAGCTCTCCTGGAACAGCTCATGACGCTTGCCCGACAGTTTGCCGCCTACAGCGAATGGCGTTCCCAGCTTTCCGTCGCCCTCGAAGCTTTCCGCAACTGGCTGACCGAGAACGAACTGAGCGACGCCCAGACCGATCTGCGCATCGCTCAACTGCTCGAAAGATTGCGCGAAGATCGTCTGCACGTCGCTTTTGTCGCCGAATTCTCGCGCGGCAAGTCCGAACTGATCAATGCCATATTTTTTGCCGAATACGGCAATCGCATGCTGCCTTCGACGGCAGGCCGCACCACGATGTGTCCGACCGAGTTGATGTACGACCCGGGCAAGCCGCCGTCGATTGAACTGTTGCCGATCCAGACCCGCGAGTCGAACGTCAGCATCAGTGAGTACAAGCGCTTTCCCGATGAATGGAAAGTCGTTCCCCTTGATACCACTTCTCCCGAATCCATGCAGGACAAGCTGCGTTCGGTCAGCGATGTGGCGCGGGTTTCCCCGGAAATTGCCGAAAAGCTCGGCTTCGCCGCCAGCAGCAAGGAGACCGCCTCCATCCGCATTGCCGAAGACGGCATGGTCGAAATCCCGCGCTGGCGCCACGCCATCATCAACTTTCCCCACCCTTTGCTGCAACAGGGGCTGGTCATTCTCGACACGCCGGGTCTCAATGCCATCGGGACGGAACCCGAGCTGACGCTGTCACTGTTGCCCAACGCCCATGCCGTACTGTTCATTCTGGCGGCCGACACCGGCGTTACACAATCGGATATGGCGATCTGGCATGAACACATCGGCAAGCCCGGCGGACGGAAAAAAGGGCGCATCGTCGTTCTGAACAAGATCGATGGCTTGTGGGACGAACTCAAGACGGAAAAAGAAATCAACGCTGAAATCAGCAAGCAGGTCAACAGTTGCGCGTGGACGCTTGACCTGCCGGCGAACCAGATTTTCCCGGTTTCCGCGCAGAAGGCGCTGGTCGCCAAGATCAACGCCGATGGCGCATTGCTCAAACGCAGCCGGCTGTCCGATCTTGAACTCGCCCTGTCCGAGGAACTGATTCCGGCCAAGCAGGAAATCGTTCACGACAATACGGCGGCCGAGTTCTCGGACATCAACCTGCGCATGCGCAGCCTGCTCGAATCCCGCCTTGCCGGCTTGCGCGAACAACTCGGCGAACTGACCGAATTGCGCGGCAAGAACAAGGGCGTCGTCGAATACATGATGGGCAAGGTTCGCGTCGAGAAGGAAGAGTTCGAGTCGGGGCTGCAACGTTACTACGCCGTGCGCAGCGTATTCTCGCAACTGACCAACCGGCTGTTTGGCCACCTTGGCCTCGATGCCCTGCGCACGCTGACGGCAGCGACACGCGAAACCATGAGTGAGGCGACGTTCTCGAAAACCTTGTCGGAAGCGATGAAGAAATTCTTTACCGTCTCGCGCACCAATCTCAACAAATCAGACGTCGAGATCAGTGAGATCCTGACCATGATGGAGGCCATCTACAAGAAATTCTCGGTTGAACACGGGCTCAAGCTCGGCGCACCGACCGGCTTCTCGCTAATCCGTTACCAGAAGGAAATCGACCGCCTTGAATACTGGTGCGATACCCATCTCAACACCATGTTCAAGTTGATGACGCAGGAGAAAAACAAGGTTACCCGGAAGTTTTTTGAGGAAATTGCCCTGCAGGTCAAACGTGCTTTCGAGCGCGCCAACCGGGATGCGGAGATCTGGCTGAAAGCCGTCATGGCGCCGATGGAAACTCAGGTTCGCGAACACCAGATCCAGCTCAAGCGCCGTCTGGAAAGCATCAAGCGCATACATCAGGCGACCGACACGCTCGAAGACCGCATCAACGAACTGGAGCACGTTGAAAATCAACTGCTGGCACAGCTCAGATCGATCAGCCAGGTCGGTCAGCGCGTTCAGCGCCTGTTGCACAAGCCCATCAGCCCGCGCAGCGTACGCAGCGTCGCCTGATTCCGCGATCCTGACCGGCAATAGAAAACGCCGCTCCCGGCATTGGGTAACGGCGTTTCGTCAGGGGAGGATTCAGGCCGGGCGTTTGTTGCCGGTCAGTTTCTCGAATTTCACCCACAACTGGTCGACGCTCTCGCGGTTATTTTCATCCTTCGGGATGCAATCAACCGGACAAACCTCGACACACTGCGGCGTATCGTAGTGACCAATGCATTCGGTGCACTTGTTCGGGTCGATTTCATAAATTTCGTCACCCTGCGAAATTGCCTCGTTCGGGCATTCCGGCTCGCACACGTCGCAATTGATGCATTCGTCGGTAATAGTCAAAGACATGGCTTCTTTTCCTTCAGGTCATAAAAGTTGTTCGGCTACTTTTTTTGTCAGCCGCGCACCGATTGCCGGCTGCACAAACTTGCTCACATCGCCACCGAGAATGGCGATTTCACGCACCATCGTTGCCGAAATGAACATGTACTGCTCGCTTGGCGTGAGAAATACGGTTTCGACTTCAGGGAAGAGATTCCTGTTCATCCCGGCCATCTGAAACTCATACTCAAAATCCGACGCCGCCCGCAATCCGCGCAGAATCACCTTCGCCCCTTTGGCGTGCAAGAAATCCATGAGCAAACCGTCGAAACTGCAGACCTCGACGTTCGGGTAGGGGCAGAGTATTTCCTGCGCCATTTCAAAGCGTTCTTCCAGCGTGAAAAACGGACGTTTTGCCCGACTCGCCGCAATGGCAACGATCACATGGTCGAAAAGATTGACCGCCCGCCGCAGCAGATCTTCATGCCCCCGCGTCAGCGGATCAAAGGTGCCCGCATAGATTGCTATCCGCTTATTCAGCCCCATCTGGCTTGCCACTCCGCATCAATTGATAAAAAACCTGCCCGGCACGTCCACTGCGCACTGTACGCCATTCACCACAAGTTTCCAGCGCACGCTCGGCCTCGACATAGATCACGCCGTCTTCGGCCATGATCGCGGACAAGAGTGGGGTCAATCGGGCTATCCAGTCCTGCCTGTACGGCGGATCGAGAAACAGCACATCAAAGCGCAAACCGGCCGAACGCAGCGAGGAGGCGAATTTTACCGCATCCGAGCGCACAATCTGCAAACGTCCTTCGGCAGCGAGCAAACGGGCGTTTGATTCCAGTGCCGCCAGAACCTTGGGCGCCTGCTCGACCATCACCACCCTGGACGCGCCGCGCGACGCGGCCTCGAAGCCCAGGGCGCCGCTGCCGGCAAAAAGGTCGAGGCAGGACAGACCGCTCAGATCCTGCCCGAGCCAGTTGAACAGGGTTTCGCGCACACGATCCGGCGTCGGGCGCAAGCCCTCGGCATCCGGGAAGCGCAAAACGCGCCGCCGCCATTCCCCGCCGATGATGCGTACTGTGTTCATCCTGTTTCTACATTTTCAAAAACAATGAACCACGAAGTTCACGAAGAGTACGAAGAAAAAAGACGAGAATGCTACCCCTTCAAGAAGCTACTGTATGAACACTACTTTTCTGTCATTCCGGCGTAGGCCGGAATCCAGTCTTTCGGAGCACAAACTGGATCCCGGCCTACGCCGGGATGACGTAAGATTGGCGATGTGTGCATACGATAGCCTTCAAGAAAGAGCACACACAGCAACTTCGTCACAATTGAATTTATTGGTTTTCCTTCGTGTACTTCGTGCTCTTCGTGGTTATCTTCGTCGTTATTCTCAGGGGTTAATAGTCTTACTCGCCGGCAACCACCACCGTAACCATGTTCTCGGGCTTTACATGCCGTGCAAATGCGGCCTTTATTTCTGCGGCAGTCACCTTTTCGACATTCTCGGTGTAACGGTCAAGGTAGTCGAGCGGAAAACCGTAGAAACCGATCACCGACACATTCTCGAGAATCTTGCGATTGCTGTCGAGGCGCAAGGGAAAACTGCCAACCAGGTTCTGCTTGGCCGCCTGCAATTCGGCCTTGCTCGGACCCTGGGCCAGAAAGCCGGCCAACACGTCACGTGTTACTTTCAGGGCATCGTTGGCCTGGGCTTTCTTCGTCTGCAGCCCGATCTGGAAAGGCCCGGGCTGCGCCAGCGGGAGAAAATAACTGTAAACGCTGTAGGCAAAGCCACGTTTCTCGCGCACCTCCTTCATCAACCTCGAAACGAAGCCGCCGCCGCCCAGAGAATAATTGCCGACCAGCAGGGGAAAGAAATCCGGATCGCCGCGCCTGAGCGCCGGCAAGCCGATCAGTACATGCGCCTGTGCTGCGGGGTGATCGATGCGCTGTTCGTTTGCCGCCGGAAGTTCCGGCACCTCAAGGGCGGCCGCACCGGCATCCGCCGGCAAGTCGGAACTGAGCTGCTGCGCCAGCGCTTCAGCCTGTGTCCGCGACACGTCGCCGACAATCGTCACCGTCGCTCGCCGCGCGGTGTAATGGCTGCGATAGAAGGCGACCAGATCGGCGCCTTGCAGCCCATTTACCGTCTCGGGCGTGGCATAGCGGCCATAGGTATGCCCCGGATACATGGCCGCCCAGAACGCCCTGCTGGCAATCGTGTCCGGGCGGGTCAACGCTTCCTTCAGGGCGGCGACGGAGCGTGCTTTCTCGCGTTCGAATACCGCCGCCGGAAATTGCGGGCTGCTCAGTATGGCGCGAAATATCTCAAGCGCCGGAATGCGCTTGTCGTCCGCCGAGAGCGTGCGCAAGCTGACCGAGGCCCGATCCATGCCCACGCCACCGGCCAGCAGCGCGCCGAGATCCGCCAGGCGGTTGGATATCTGCATCTCATCCATGCCCTGCACGCCCATGTCGAGCAGCGCATGCACCAGAGAAGCCAGGCCGTCCTTGCCTGGCTGGTCGTAAGCCGAACCGGCGGCAAAATCGACCTGCACATCGAGAATCGGCAGGCCATGATTTTCGACGAAATAGACCCGGGCGCCGGAAGGCGCAAGCCAGTGGTCGATCTTCGGACCGGCCTCGGCCGCCTGGAAAGCCAGAACGAGGCACAGCACACTCAGGAATTTGGCAAGCTTCATGGGACTATCTCTCAATGACGCGGCGTGGCGGACGGCACACGGGGCGTTTGCGGCAGGGGCTGCGGGTCGAGTTCGGCCACCGTCAATTGCTCGTCGCGCAGATAGTTCTGTGCCACCGCCCTGACTTGTTCGGCACTCACGGATTGCAGTTTCTCGATGATCCGCTTGTCCTGCCGGTAGGAGATTCCGGCCGTTTCGAGCTGGCCGATTTCCATGGCCTGGGCGAACATTGAATCGAGCTTGTAAATCTGGCTGGCCACCAGTTGTGCCCTGGCGCGTGCCAGTTCATCGGCGTCCACACCGTCCTTGACGATGCGCGTGATCTCGGCACGGAAGCCGGCTTCGAGTTCGGCCCGCGTCCTGCCCTCGCTCGGTGAGCCCTGCAGATAGAAAAGTCCCGGGCCGCGCGCGGTCGCGTCGTAACCGACTCCGGCCGAAACCGCCAGTCGCTGTTCGCGGATCAGACTTTTCGAGAAACGCGCCGCTTCATGACCATCGAGTACGGACGCAAGCATTTCCAGCGCATAGGGGTCGACATCCTTCTCGACGTCGCGCAGCACCGGCACCTTGTAAGCCATCAGCACCACAGGCAAGTCGGCCGGGGCCTTGACCGTCAGCCGGCGCATGCCGCTTTGCCCGGGTTCGTCCTGTGGCTTGCGCGCCGGCAGGGCGCGAGGCTTCAGAGGGCCATAATACTTCTCGGCCAGCTTGAACACGGCGCGGTGATCGACATCGCCGACGATCACGACGAAAGCGTTGTTCGGCACATACCAGCGCTCGTACCAGTTGCGCGCGTCCTGCACGGTCATACTTTCCAGGTCATTCATCCAGCCGATCACCGGCACGCGGTAGGGATGCGCCTGAAAGGCCATGGCCCCCATCTGTTCGCCCAGCAAGGCCTGCGGCTGGTCTTCGGTGCGCAGCCGGCGCTCTTCCATGACTACCTTGATCTCTTGCGCGAACTCCTTGGCATCGAGGGTCAGATGGCGCATGCGATCCGCTTCGAGCTGCATCATCTGCGCCAGCTTCTGCTTCGGCACCTGCTGGAAGTAGGCCGTGTAATCCTTGCTGGTAAATGCATTGTCACGCCCGCCGGCGGCGGCGACCAGACGGCTGAACTCACCCGCCCCGGTGGTCGGCGTTCCCTTGAACATCATGTGCTCAAGCAGATGCGCCACGCCCGTCGTGCCGTTCGTTTCATCCATGCTGCCGGCACGATACCAGACCATGTGCGCCACCGTCGGGGCGCGATGGTCTTCCTTGACGATGACGCGCAGGCCATTGGCCAGTTGCTGCTCAAAAGGATTGGCCAGCGCCACGGCAGGCGTGGCCAGAAACAGCAGGAAGGGGATCAGTTTCAAGTAGAGCATGGTTATCGGTGGCTTCTGTTAAAATTTGGGGGAACGGTTTACCAGCGATGGCATCTTACCATCGCCATTCTCTGCGAACAGTCTAGAGACAAGAAAGCCCCATGTTTGGTTTCCTCAAGAAGTCTGCCGACCCACAGCGCCCGGCAGCAAGCAGCGCAGCACCTGAAGCCACCTGGCGCGAACGTCTCAAGGCCGGACTCGCGCGGACCCGGGAGCAGCTTGGCGGCAAACTCAAATCAATCTTCTCCCGCGGCAAGGTCGATGACGAGCTGCTCGAAGAGCTGGAAATCCTGCTGCTGACCAGCGATATCGGCAGCGAAGCCACCCGGTATTTGCTCGAAGAACTCAAGGCCCGTGCCAGTCGCGACCGGATCGACAGTGCGCAGGGCATTCAGCAGGCGCTTGCCGACGCCCTGCACGAACTGTTGCTGCCACTCGAAAAACCGCTTGAGATTTCAGCGCAGCGTCCCTTCATCATCATGATTGCCGGTGTCAACGGGGCCGGCAAGACGACGTCGATCGGCAAGCTGGCCAAGCACTTTCAGGCCCAGGGACTGTCCGTCCTGCTCGCCGCCGGCGACACCTTCCGCGCGGCGGCACGCGAGCAACTGCAACGCTGGGGCGAGCGCAACAACGTGGCCGTCATTGCCCAGGAATCCGGCGATCCGGCCGCCGTCATTTTCGACGCCATCTCGGCAGCCAGGGCGCGCGGTATCGACATCGTTCTGGCCGATACCGCCGGCCGCCTGCCGACTCAACTGCATCTGATGGAAGAAATTGCCAAGGTGCGTCGCGTCATCCGCAAGGCCGACCCGACCGGTCCGCACGAAACCCTGCTCGTCCTCGACGCCAATTTCGGCCAGAATGCCCTGCAACAGGTCAAAGCCTTCGACAAGGCTATCGAAGTGACCGGCCTGATCGTGACCAAGCTCGACGGGACGGCCAAAGGGGGCGTTATTGCGGCGATTGCCATGCAGTGCCCGAAACCGATTCGTTTCATCGGCGTCGGCGAGGGCATCGACGATCTGCACGCTTTCAACGCCCGTGATTTTGTCGATGCGCTCTTTGAGTGATATGCGCATGATCGCCTGTTCGAACGTCAGCAAACACTATCCCCAGGGGCCTGAAGCGCTCAAGGAGGTGAGCTTCGCGATCGAGGCCGGCGAGATGGTCTTCATCACCGGTCATTCGGGCGCCGGAAAATCGACCCTGTTCCGCCTGCTGGCCGCCATCGAGCGTCCGACGTCGGGCAGCATTGTCGTCAATGGGCAGAATCTCGCCGCCCTGCGCAAAAGCGCCATTCCTTACCTGCGCCGCAATTTCGGCCTGATCTTTCAGGACCAGAAGCTGCTTTTCGACCGCAGTGTGCTTGATAACGTGCTCCTGCCGCTGGCCATTGTCGGCCTGCCGGCCATCGACGCCGTACGCCGGGCACGTGCCGCGCTCGACAAGGTTGGCCTGCTCGAGCGCGAGAAGGCCAACCCGATTGCGCTTTCGGGCGGCGAACAGCAGCGGCTGGCGATCGCACGCGCCGTCGTCAATCGGCCCGCCATCCTGCTTGCCGACGAGCCGACCACCAATCTGGACAGCGAATCGGCTGCCGACATTCTCGAAATCTTTCGCGCCTTCCATCAGGTGGGTGTCACCATCGTCATCGCCACGCATGATCCTCAATGGATGGCCCGCCTCGCCCCGCGCGTAATTCAACTGGAGCGCGGCCACCTGCTCGGAGGAAGCGCATGAACACCTTTCTCGCCCAGCACCTTGCGGCCCAGCGCGACGCGCTGTGCCGGCTTGTCGCCGCTCCCCTCAACACCGTCCTGTCACTGCTGGTAATCGGCATCGCGTTGGCGCTGCCCAGCGCCGGCTGGGTGGTCCTCGACAACCTGCGCGGAATCACCGGCAGTGCTTCGGGAGTTCAGCAGGTGAGCATTTTCATGGTCATGGACGCCAGCAAGAAGGAAACCGGCGAAATTGAAGCACGCCTGCGTGAAGCCAGGGCCGGGAACTGGCGCTTTGTCTCGCGCGACGAAGCATTGAAGCGCCTGCAAGCCTCCGAAGGTATGGCCGAAATCATCGCCAGCCTGCCGCGAAATCCCTTGCCCGATGCCTTCGTCGTCGAACCGTCGAACACACAACCGGAGTCGCTGGAACAACTGGCCAGGACGTTCTCGGGCTGGCCGAAAGTCGCCCATGTACAGCTTGATTCGGCTTGGGTCAAACGTTTCGACACCTTCCTGCGCATCGGCAAACTCTCCATCTCACTGCTTGGCGGACTGTTCGCCGTTGCCCTGGTGGTGGTCACCTTCAACACCATCCGCCTGCAGATCCTGGCGCAGGCCTCCGAGATTGAAGTCGCCAAACTGATCGGCGCCACCGACGCCTTCATCCGGCGGCCATTCCAGTATTTTGGCGCCCTCCAGGGCGCGCTCGGCGGCCTCTTCGCCGCCCTGCTCGTATTCCTCGGCAGTCTGCTGCTGGCTGAACCTGTCGGCGAACTCGTCAGTCTTTACGGCGCAATGTTTGCTCTGCACGGACTCTCGCCTGGCAACATTGCAGCACTGGCGGCGATCGGCGCCGTCCTGGGCTGGATGGGTGCGCAACTGTCGGTCGCCATCCACCTGCGGCATATCGGCTGAACCGCAGCAGGGCCAGTCCGGCCGGCGCGGCAGGAAGGCCTGACGCTGTCACGAGAATTTAATCTGCAACACCTAGGGTATACTCTTGACCAATCAGGGATCTGCCTCGTGCGTTTATCATCCTCCTTGCTGACTCTGCTTCTGTGCGCGGTAGCGCTGTTGCTGCCCGGAGTCCTGATCGCCACCTTGCCTGCCTGGCTGGTGTTCAGGTGTCCGATGGCTGAAGGATTCAGCGCATGACCCCGTTTGTGAATCGGCAACGACTGGTGATCTTCGACGCCGACGGCACCATCGTCGATGCCTTTCATGCCATCGAGCAGACCTTTCTGCACCACGGGATGGCCATCGGCGATCTTGAACGTTTCCAGAAGCGCCGCAAGCTCTTGAAGTACCTTGGCGGCCTGCGGGAGTTTCCGACCAATCTGCGCAAACAGTTCGGCAAGCAGAGTCGCAAACGGCTGCTTGCCACGCTGACGGAAATCTATCGCAACGAGGCCTCGCTGTATCCTGGCGTTGCCGCGCTGCTGCGTACGCTTCTCGCGGACCCGGCCATCCGCGTCGGACTGGTCACGCGCAACGTGACGATTGAACCTGAAGAAACGCTGACGTATTTATTCAAGCGACACGACATTGATATCGCTGATTTCGATTATTTCGCCTGCATTCCGCTGGGCGAAGATAAAACAGGGCAATTGAAACGAGCCCGCGAATGCCTGGCCATCAACCCGGCTCGGACTTTTGCCTGTGGGGATGAGTACAGCGACTACCTCGCGGCGATCGGGGCCGGAATCTATCCGTTCGTCGTTGCCTACGGCTTTGAAGACTGCGAACGCCTAGCCAAGGGTTTCGGGGTGCCGCGTGAGGTCATATCGACTTCGCCGGCAGAATTCAGTGAGCGCTTGCTGCATGCGCTTGATCTATTGCAAAACTTGCCGACGCTCAATAAATAGGCTGCTACCGACGGTCTTCTTGGCGTTTTTTTTCGCTTCTGCAGCCGCTGCCGATATTTCCCGATGTGACTCAAAAACATCGACGCCAACGTGTACCGCACCGATCGACAGCGTCGGCAGAGGGTAGCAAACCATCTGCCCGCGCCGGTTTTCGGCGAAGTATCCGCTGCCATTCGGGTGCTCGGTGAGCTGATCGTTGTCGACCGCTTCTGTAACACGCAGGTCGAAGAGACGCAGTGCTTCAATGCAGCGACGCTCCCAGTCTTCGCTCTGAAACAGGACCATGAAATCGTCGCCACCGATGTGCCCGCAGAAATCGACCAGCGGACTGGTGATCTCGACCATGGTTTGCGCCAGCAGGACGATGATGTCGTCACCCTTGCGGTAACCAAAGGCATCGTTGAACGGCTTGAAGTGATCAATGTCGAAATAGCAGGCGTGAAAGCCGATCTTGCGTTCGAGCAGGCGTTCGATATGTTCGTTGATCGGAACATTGCCCGGCATTTGCGTCAGGGGGTTGGCGTAGCGCGCGGCTTGTATTTGCATTTCGGTAATCATGCCCATCAGGTCGTGCGCGCTACCGATTCCGAGATATTCGCCATTGCGGGTCACCATGAATCCGTCGTAGATGTGGCGGCGCGCGGAACGACTGACGATCAGACCCGCCTCCTGAACCGTTGAATCCTCATCAATGCAAAGCGGCATGGGATCCATGAACTGCATACATGATTTTCGCCCGAACAATTCTCGCCGGTAGGGCCTGGCCATGCGGTCAACGAGTTCATGCCGGTTGATCAGGCCAAGCGGGGTTCCGTTCGACACGACGGGCATTGACATCAGGTCGGGATCGTTGTCAAAGCGCTGATAGACTTCGTCGGTAGGGGTCTGCGGAGACGCCGGTTCGACCGGGCGTATCAGGCTGCGCACCGTTACGTTTCCTGAGGGCGCGAGTCCGGTCGGGAAAACGACAATGCCTCGCCGCTTGATGACGCTGATGACCTTTTCGTTCGGCAGGGTCGGAGGCTTGGCCTCCGGCCTGGCGATCAGGAAGCCCTGGCCCAGGGCGATGCCGAGATCACGTACGGCGAGGCAGTCGGCTTCGTTTTCGATGCCCTCTGCAACGATTCTGGCCGAGCAGGTTTCAGCAAGATTCTGCATTGCCTTTACAAAATGATGCTTGAGCTTGTCTTCGGCAATGCCGTCGATGAAATGCCGATCGATCTTGACGTAGTCCGGTTGAATTTCCGACCACATGCGCAGGTTGGCAAAGCCCTCGCCCAGATCGTCAATGGCGATCTGATAACCCAGACTGCGGTAGTGCGAGAGCGCTCGATGGATGTCCGGATAGTCGTTGATGCGCTGGTTTTCAGTGAGTTCGATGACCACCCGTCCGGGACTGATCCCGATCTGATGCAGCAGATCGAGAGTGCCCCCGTTGAAAAAGAGTTCGTCGTCCAGGCAATCAGGGCTGGAGTTGATGAAGAGCTTGCCGGGCAGTTGCAGTTTCGCAAATGCCCGGAATACCGTTTCCCGACAAGCCTTTTCAAGTTTTCTCCGCAGTCCATGGTGCTCGGCGGCGTCGAAGAGCTGCTTGGGCGAGTGCAGCGGTGTGTTCGCCGGCCCTCGAATCAAGCCCTCGAAGGCGATGTAGGAGTGGGTCCGGAAGTCAATGATCGGCTGAAATACAGCCATCAATCGTTGATTGTCGATGATGTCGTCAAGAAGATCGATTTCATCCGTAGGCAATTCCAGGTTTCGTGGGCTGGCAGAAAAGAACGGAAAGCTTGGGTTTCGGACCACCGCTTCAAGCATGATGGATGCTCCAGGAGTTGAATTGAGCCCGCTAGCTTAAACGCCAAAGGTTTCAGTTCAATGACGGTCGTCGCCCCTGACGATTGAGCCACAGTGACGCGAGAATCACTGCGCCGCCGAGCGTCAGGCGCTGCAGATCAGCATCGCGATTCCAGATCAGCACGTTAACCAGCAATCCGGCCGGCACGTGCAACTCGTTCATTATTGCCAGCGCTCCAGCATCGACCTGGGTGCTGCCCTTGACCCACCAGAACATCCCCAGGGCGGTAGCGAACAGCCCCATCCACACCAGCACCCCCCATTGCACGAGCGAATGGGGCAGGCGGCTGGAATCGCCAAAGAGCAGGTAGGACGGGAGCACCAGCAACAGGGCTCCGAGAAAGAAATGACCGAAGAAGCGATGCAGGGAGTGCTCTGTCGGATAACGGATTAGCAGGCGTCGGCACAGCACCTGACCAGCGGCAAAGGTGGCATTGGCGAGCTGGAGAAGCAGGAATCCGAGCAGGTAATCATTTTCCAGCGGTTTGAATCGGATGATGATTCCGCCGCCGACGGCGACCGCTGCAGCAAACAAGGCCCATGGATTGAAGCGGCGCTCCAGAGCATCGTCGAGTACGGTCACGTAAATCGGCGTCAGGACGGTGAACAACAGCACTTCCGGTACGGTCAGCACGTTGAAGCTACGGTACAGGCAGAGGTAGGTGACGCCGAATTGCAGGGCGCCGGCCAACCAGAAACCACCCAGCAAGGGGAGTGGCAAACCGCGCCACCGGGTGAATGGCGCGAATACCGCAGTGGCGATAACAACGCGGACGAGCACGGCGAAATCACTATCCACCTGTCCGGCAAGGTATTGGCCGATCAGGCTAAAGGAAAAGGCCCACAGGATGGTGACGATAACGAGATAACGCATACGCTTGGATGTCTGAAAGGGGACGGTGATGATAAAACAGAATGCGTGATTGCGGGTAACGGCGTTGAGCGTCCGCCATCAGCTCGAAACCATTTGGACTGATCACCCCCAGGAGGGGAATAGTCCTGCGCCCAGCCAGATTCCGACAATCGCCAGCCAAATAACAGCCACTGCGTAAGCTTGCAGGCAATATCTGAAGTTTGCTCTGGCCAGAGTAATCGCCGGGATACCCAGTCGCCCTTGAATGGCGAGATGGATTCCCGACATCGGGCCCGCCGCCAGGCCAATGGCCCAGGACTGAACGAAGACCAGAGCCAGCAGGGTTGGTTCCGGATGCAGAGGGGCCAGCCATGCAGCCGCCATGGCGATCGAGATGACCGTATGAATCCCGATCACGGAAAGCAGGATCATGAGCGCCAGCACAATAGCCGCCTCGGCAGCGCCAAACCCGGTAAATGGCATCCAGATGCCGCCCGTGTCGATCAGGGAGCGCAAACCGCTGGCGAAAGTCCCTGCCGAGAGAAACAGGACGACTTCTCCTGCCATATGGGGCAAACGCTGACTGGCGTGATTGCAGATGGACCGGGTCGCCGCCAGCGGGCCCTGTTTCAAACCGGTACTGACGCAGACCACCAGCAGAGAGGCCAGACTGATAACGGATAAAGCCGACCATTCCGGCAATAACCAGTGTCCTGTCGCCACCAGCAGGGCCAGAACACCCGGCGTACGCAAGGCAGCGAAATGCATGGGATAGCCGACGAAGCTTGCCCCGTGGTCGGCGCTTGAGCGCACGATATCGCGCACCGCCAGCCAGAGCAATACGGCGGCAAGCGTTGCGCCGGTTGCAGCCAGGCCCAGCGGGTTTGCTCCCGGTGCATAGGTCAGGGCAACGGCGGAGGCGGCAAAGAAGGGCGACCACAAGGCGGCGGCAAGAAACGCACGCACCAGAATCGCGGTTTGCTCGGGACCGGGCTTGCCGTTTGGCCCGATTCGTTCGGCCATGATGAATACCGCCGACAGATTGATCACGGCACCGAGAAGGTGCACACCTAACGCCGTCCGCCAGAGCGCGGATTTGCCGCGTGGCAAGCGGGTATCGCTGCCGTCCGGCGCGAGCAATTGAAGGAAGCTCACTGCCGCCAGCATGCCCAGCAACGCGGTATTCTGGGTCAGCAGGCCAATCCAGGCGGGCTGACCTCCACGCATGACGGTTACCCCGAAGGCGACCAGACCAATTGCCGCCAGAAGAGCGGCTATGAGCTGCTGAGTTCTTGCCAGTTGCGGCCACAGCAAAGCACCCGCCAGCCATGCCGCTATGCCGGCCCACCATACGGGGGGGCCGTAGCCGGTGCCGGACGAAGCGGCCAGCAGGGTCATCATCGTCAGCAGGACGGTGGCGATAGAGCGGCGATTCGGAAGATCTTTCCTGGACTCAGTAGGCATGAAAATTCAAGTTGATGAGCTTTTACGAGGGCTAAAACCTGCAGCATCCGAATCGGAGAGACGCATGGTGAGGTATCGGAATGCGGTCGTTCAAGCTGAAAGATGAGCCAGCGCGCGCGGCATGATGCGTGAGGACCGCTCGAACGAAGGGTCGCGCATCAACGGGAGTGAAGTCACTTGACGCGTATTTCCTCGATGTAAGTTCCGAAGATCGAACGAGAACCAACGACCGTCACGGTGTCTTCGCTATTGGGGACTTGGCCAACCAGAACGTCAGCAAGGCAGATGAGCTTGGTGTTTCCTTTAAGTTTGATTTCCGCATTCTGGCTGCAGCCATGAGTATATGGCCGCGAGACATCAACAACTGTTGCTTCAAGCTGTTCGGCTGATGAGCCAAGCGCCCGACCGAACAGAGCGGACCATCCCGGCGGAGCCCAGGCAACAAATACCGAGGTTAGCACGGCCATGAATGGAAACATGACCAGCCAGCGCACCCACCATGTCGGAAAACGGTCTGACAGATCATGATTCACGCGTTCGGCCCGAAATATCAGCCAGGCGAATAGGGGAGTCAGAACGCCAACGATCCAGGGCATGGCAAGACGATACTGATTCTCGGCAGAAAAGATGAAACGTGTTCCGAGCGTTTCTTCGAGAATGATGCCGCCAAACGCAAACAGGAGGGCCGTGACTATCGGAACGTGAACGCGAGGCAGGACGTAAAAACGCCTGGGTTTAGAAAGCCCCCCCTTTGTCCTGGCCGGATCGTTTTCCAGCCGCTGGTCAGAATCCCGCAAGCGGTGTTCAATAACGGCGACAACCTTGTCTTCGGTTAATCCTTTGCGTCGAGGTTCAGCACTCTTCCCGGGAATTTCATTCGCTCCGGATGCTGCCTGAGACGTCGGCGAGTGGCCATGCGCAGCGGTATCCAGTGGCTGAGGAGCGGTATGGGGAGAATTCTTTGTGCTTCGAATCTGTTCAAGAAGCGTCTTGCAATCGGCGCGCGCTGGCGCTTCGCGAATGGCCTGCTCGAGAATCTTGATAGCCTCGTCATTACGTCCGTAAGCCAGGTACACCTTGGCTTCGTCCATAGGGTCGGGATGGTCGCGGCTAGTCATGATATGAGTGGGGCATAATGTCGAAAAAGAAAGCGATGTTGAGCAGCATGGTTAGCCAAAAATGACGGATCTCCAGCAAACACATTATTCGTTGCAGCACCTCCGAAACCGGACACGGTGCCCATAAAATAGTCAAATCATAGCGGAAACAGAAAGAGCTTACCCAAACAAAGAAAAAATGAACTTGCGTTGAAAATTGTTGCCATGAAAAGTGATTAGGAAAAGCTGCTAGCATGAACAGCAGTCTTTGATCTGAAAACCCGAAACATCCCGGAGATTCTTCCATGAAATCAGCCCCGCTCGCTTTATTGATTGCCTTGATTGCCCTCATGACATCCGCGACCCCTGTCTCGGCAGCCGAAAAGACCAAGCCGCTGATCGTCGGCATGGAACTCGCATATCCTCCGTTTGAAATGACCGACCAGAGCGGCAAGCCTTCGGGCATCAGCGTCGATCTCGCTACCGATCTGGCGAAAAGTCTTGGACGCCCCGTGGTCATCCAGAACACGTCGTTCGACGGGCTGATTCCGGCGCTGAAAACCGGCAAGATCGACCTGGTGATTTCTTCGATGACGGCGACCGCCGAGCGGGCACAGGCGATTGATTTTTCGGATCCCTACCTGACAACGGGTCTCTGCCTTCTGTTGAAGAAGGATTCAACGGCCAAAACCATCGACGATCTCGATAAGGCCGGAGTCAAGATCGCGGTCAAGAAGGGGACGACGGGGCATCTGTATGCCAGCAATCGGCTGAAGAAACCCGAATTGCTCGTGCTCGACAAGGAATCGGCCGCAGTCCTGGAGGTTTCCCAGGGCAAGGCCGACGCCTTCATCTACGACCAGATGTCGACCTATCAGAACTGGCAGCGCAACGCCGCCACGACGCGCGCGATCCTTGAGCCCTTTCAGAAGGAAACATGGGCGGTCGGCATTCGCAAAGGTAACGATGAACTCAAGAGCCAGGTGAACAAGTTCATCAAGGAGTACCGCGAAAAGGGCGGTTTCGCGCAACTGGGCGAGCGTTACCTTAAAGACATGAAAGGCGAATTCAAGCGCCTGGGGTATTCGTTTTTTCTCTAGTCCGGGATGCGGGGTAAATTCTTGAGTTTTTTTGTCACTCAGCACCACGGAACTCCCGTCACTACGGCGGCGCGGATTGTTTCCTGGTGCCTTGTCGCCCTGCTGGCCTCGGCTGTTTTCAGCTTTGCCTTCAGCCAGTTGCATTACGGCTGGAATTGGCAGGCCATCTGGCAGTACCGGCAAAAATTCTGGCAGGGATGGCTGATGACCGTGGCCATTTCTGCGGCGGCCTTGCTGGTCAGCATGGTCATCGGCTTGCTGACGGCTTTGGCACGGCGCTCGGCTTTTCTTCCGCTGCGCTACTCGGCTGTGCTTTACATCGAAGTCGTTCGTGGCACGCCGCTGCTGGTTCAGATCCTCATCCTGTTTTACGTTGTCGCCAACGCTTTTGGCCTCGAGAATCGCTACCTCGTCGGGGTGCTTGCGCTCTCCCTGTTTGCCGGCGCTTATCTGGCCGAGATGATTCGTTCGGGAATTGAAAGCATACGTGATTCGCAACTGGAATCGGCCCGCGCTATCGGTTTGACGCGAGCTCAAACCTACCGCTACATCATTTTCCCCCAGGTCGTGCGCCAGCTTGTTCCGCCGCTTACCGGCCAGTTCGCCTCGATCATCAAGGACTCCTCCCTGCTGTCGATCATTGCGGTCAGCGAGTTCACGCTGAACGCCCAGGAGGTCAACGCCTTCACCTACAGCACCCTGGAGAGCTACCTCCCGCTGGCGGTTGGTTATTTGCTGCTGACGCTTCCCGTGTCTCTGTTCAGTCGCATCCTGGAACGGAGATTTCGTTTTGCGGCTTGAATTCAGCCATATCAGCAAGCGCTTTGGAGATCACCAGGCGCTGCGCGATGTCACACTGCCGGTTCCGGAATACCAGTCGCTGGCCATCATCGGGCCGTCGGGCGGTGGCAAAACGACGCTGCTGCGGATTCTCGCCGGGCTTGAAACGCCGGAATCGGGAAGTCTTAGCATTGATGACCAGCGGCTGGATTTTTCGGAAGAATTCCTGCTCTCGCATCGCCGCAGTATCGGCACGGTTTTCCAGGCCTACAACCTGTTTCCCCATCTGACTGCCCGTGAAAATGTGGTTCTGCCACTGACCAAAGTCCACGGTTTGTCATTGATCGAAGCACACGAGACGGTTGCCGCCTTGTTCGACCGGTTTCAACTGTCTGCCCACGCCGACAAGCGCCCCGCTGAACTTTCCGGCGGACAGCAGCAGCGGGTGGCGATCGTCCGCGCCATCGCCATCAAGCCGCGCTTTCTTGTTTTCGACGAACCCACCTCGGCCCTTGATCCGGAGATGACGGCAGAAGTTCTCGACTTCATCGCGGAACTACGCGCTGAGGGGCGGAATCTGATCATCGTCACGCACAACATGGGCTTTGCCCGGGAAGTGTCCGACCAGTGCATCTTTATTGCTGATGGGAGTATTCTGGAGGCGGGCCGGTCTTCTGATCTGCTCCGTAATCCGCAGAACCCCCTGCTGGTGAATTTCCTGGCCAAGGTGCTGCGCTACTGAATTCGCGTCGCTCTGCAAAGGCTGATTTCCTTGAGCACAGATTATCCATCAGCCCAAACCCCGTTCGCCCTGAGCCTGTCCCCCGGGGGGATTTCCTTCGGGGCATCGAAGGGTCATTCATGGTTCGACAAGCTCACCACGAACGGGCTGTTGTCCCAAATTGCTACCTGAAGATGTGCAGAATTATTCACTTCCGTCTCAAATTCTCCTGGGTGACGAATACTTCAGGGTTTCCCCTTATGGTTAATCCGGATTGAATACTCTGCCCATCACTAGTCTTGCCGATCACAACCGGAAACGCTTCATTGCCTTTCGTGTGTTGTTCAATGCACGCTTCTACTACCCGGTATTGGCCGTCCTGTTTCTTGACCTGGGGCTTTCGGCGACCGAATACACGCTGCTCAATTTTGTCTGGGCCATCGTCATTGTCTTCGCCGAAGTGCCGTCAGGCGCGCTTGCCGACCGGGTCGGACGCCGTCCGCTGATCATCGCGGCGGCGGTCTGCATGGTGCTGGAGATGTCGGTGCTACTCGTCGCGCCGCTCAACGGCGGACTGACCTTGCTGCTGTTCTGTCTGCTCAATCGGATGCTCAGCGGCTTTGCCGAGGCCTTGGCCAGCGGTGCCGACGAATCGCTGGCCTACGATTCGCTCCTGGCCGAATCCCGCGCTGCCGAGTGGCCTGACGTGCTGGCGGCCGTCATGCACTGGCAGTCCCTCGGCTTGTTGCTGGCCATGCTGATCGGCGCCGCGGTCTATGACCCGCAACTGATGAACAGGCTGCTGGCTTTTCTTGGCAGCAACCTGCGCGTCGATCAGGGCCTTGCACTGCGCTTTCCGATCGCGCTGAATCTGATCAACGCGCTACTCGTCCTGTGGCTGGCGCTCGGCATGCGTGAACCCGCTGCCATGCACGCACCAGCGCTTGCTCATAAAGGCACCTGGCAAGGCATCCTGGAGGCCGGAAGGTGGATTCTCGATACACCGATAGCCATGTTCGTCATCTTCGGGGGCGTTCTGATCGACAGCGTGATTCGCTTGTTCCTGACCTTTGGCAGCGTGTATTACCGCCTGATCGATCTGCCCGAAGCGAGTTTTGGTCTCATCGGCGCGGCCATGGCCGGGCTGGGAATGGGCGTCTCGCCTGTAGCCAGAAATCTGGTCATGAGCGGTTCATTGTTGCGCAATTTCCTGATTCTTGCGGTTCTTGCGCTGTTTGGCCTGACGGGTGTGGCGCTCAAAATCCCGCTCTGGGGTGTGCTGTTCGCCATCCCTCTGGCGGCCGCCATGACTGCGCTGGGCTATATCGTTTCGCATACCCTGAACGCCTGTGCCCGTTCGGCGCAACGAGCCACCATTCTTTCTTTCAAAGGTCTGGTATTCAATCTCGGCTACGGGTTTGCCAGCCTGATCTTTGCGCTGGCCCTGCGCGTGATGCGCAGCGATGATTCTGCAGAGCAGGCATTCGCCAGTGCCATCGAGGTTTTGCCGCTGTGGTTGCTCTTTACGCTGGCGCTGCTTGCCTTGCTGTTCCGCCGTCACCGGATCGAATTAAGCACCAGGCCCGCTCCTGGCGAAGCGAGGCCGGAATGAAGAAACAGACTGAGCTGCCGTTCTCACAGGAGAGGGTGTCCAGGCCTGTTTTCAAGAAATACGTCGAGATTCCCGAATCCTTCGATTCTGAGTACTTCGGTGGGATTGTCAATCACCGACTTTCTGACGAAAATTCTTTAGAGCGGCGAGCCCTGCTTCCAGCGTCGGAAGCAAGACAACCCCATCAATGGCCGGTAATTTTTCGCTAGCCATACCACCCGCCCAGAGTTCAACAGTCGAGGGAAGCATTTCACGTAGTTGATTGAGCAGGGGAGCACGCTGGCGCACGGAAAAGGCAGTTGAGAAGGATAGCGCGACAATGTCGGCGCGATGCGCCAGGGCGGCCAGCCTGATGTCAAACAAGGGCGTTTGTGTTCCCAGCGAAATGCACGTCGCACCCTCCAGCGTGAACAGACATTCGGCCATCAACAGGCCTAGCGCATGTTGCTCTTCAGGGAACGTAGTGAGCAGGATGCGCGGGTGGCCGTTGGCATCAGCCGGAAGGCTGTTGATCGCCTGGCGCAGGAGCGATTTCAACTGTTCGGAATACAGGTGCTCTTCGAAAATCTCAAGCTCGCCTCGCCTCCAGGCTTCTCCTACGGAACGGTTGAGCGCTACCACCGTGCCGAGTACAAATTGATGCAGGCCTTGCCGCATCATGGCCTGATTAAACGCCAGGCGAAGTCCCTGAGTATCGTGCGACTTGAGTAAATCCAGCGTCTGCTGGATGAGGTCTTGTTCGTCTTTTGACCGGGCAGGATGTATCGCAGGCTTTGCCGCGGCCAGTTCCAGTCGTTCTTCTTCACTGACAGAAAGCAGCCGGCCAGGGCGATGACCCTGATCCATCAGGCGTTTGATCAGGCGCAACTGATCAACCTGGCGGGACGGATACAGACGCTCTCCCTTGCTGTCGCGAAGCGGTTGCGGAAATCCGTAACGGCGTTCCCATACGCGCAAGGTGTCTTTGCCGATTCCGGTTTCCCGCTCGACAGTGGCAATCGACATGTCAACGATTTTGTCCATATACGTCCAAGACAATAGGCACTGGAAAATTTAATTTGAACCATTATAAGGTTTAACAATCTATTTGTCTAGGACAAAAAAGAAAGCGAGCGTTTGGTGTGGAAAAAAATGGAGGTTTCATGAATCGAGCTCAACGAATTGCCGTCGTAGGTGCAGGGGTCTCGGGGCTGAGTAGTGCCTGGCTTCTCTCGCAAAAACATGAAGTAACCCTGTATGAGGCAGGCTCTTGTCTCGGCGGGCATACGCATACTGTCGATGTGACGCTGGACGGCATGACACATCCGGTCGATACCGGTTTTCTGGTTTTCAACACGGCGACTTACCCCAATCTAACGGCGCTGTTTGATCATCTTGGGGTGAGCAGCGTAGAAACCGAAATGTCTTTTGCCGTCAGCCTTGAAAACCCCGACCTGGAGTGGTCAGGCAGCAGTCTGGCTACGGTATTCGGGCAAAAGCGCAATCTGCTGCGCCCTGATTTCTGGCGCATGCTGGCCGATATCATTCGTTTCAACCGCGAGAGCGTGGCATGGCTGACGGCTAATCCGGATGATAAAAGCAGCTTGCGTGATTTTCTGACTGAGGGGCGCTTTTCACGGCCTTTTGCCGAGTGGTATCTACTGCCCATGGGAGCCGCGATCTGGTCCTGTCCCGCCGGCCAGATGCTGGATTATCCTCTGGCGACATTTGTGCGCTTCTGCCGCAATCATGGCCTGTTACAGATATTTGACCGACCATTGTGGCGAACGGTGCGCGGCGGTGCTCGCCAGTACGTGGATAAATTGGCACTGCAACTCGATGACATCAGGCTTGGCACCCCCGTTCTGGGTGTGCTGCGTGTTGATGATGGTGTGCAGGTGATGACGGCGGGCGCGGTCGAACATTATGAGCAGGTGGTTCTTGCATGCCATAGCGACCAGGCTTTGTCCCTTCTCGGCAACGCGGCAACGAGCCGGGAGCGACGCCTGCTCGGAGCCATCCGTTACGAGGCGAATCGCGCCGTGCTGCATACGGATGCGGCGTTGCTGCCGCGCGATCCGGCCCTATGGTCGGCGTGGAATTATTCCTCCCGAAACGATGAACTCAACCATAACCCGGTCAGTGTGTCTTACCTGATCAACCGCTTGCAACCTGTACCCTTCAATACTCCGGTGATGGTTTCGCTGAATCCTCAGCGCGAGCCGGTGGCAGATAAGATCATTGCCGAGTTTGATTACGCACATCCTCTGTTCGATGCCTCGGCCATTGATGCCCAGCGGCAACTGGCGGATCTTTCCGGTCAGGGCGGAGTGTGGTTTTGCGGTGCCTGGAACGGCTACGGCTTCCATGAAGACGGTCTGAAGTCCGGCTTGAAAGTCGCCAATGCCATGGGCTGCAAAGCCCCTTGGCAGGGAGGCGAGGCAAGAATGCCCCTGCTGCCGGTATCGCCCCGTATCAGCGAAGCAGTGGCATGAGCACAGCCGCCCAGCTATTTTTCGGCAAAGTAGTGCATCGCCGCCTGAGGCCGGCGGTGCACCAGTTCGTCTATCCGGTCTATTTCTGCCTGCTGCCCTTGTCGGGCCTGGAACGGCTCGGGAATGCCCTGTTCTCGGTGAACCGCTTCAACCTCTTCAGTTTCCATTATGCCGATCACGGCGCGCGCGACGGTTCTCACCCCTTGGCATGGATACGCGCCCTGCTCGACAAAAACGGAATCGTGGCCGACGGCGAAATCAGTCTGCAGTGCTTCCCGAGGGTGCTGGGTTTTGTCTTCAATCCGGTCAGCTTCTGGTATTGCCAGAACAGTTCGGGTGAACTAGTGGCGGTACTGGCCGAGGTTAACAACACCTTTGGCGAGCGCCATAATTACCTTCTGTCTCACACCGGCGGGCGAGCGATCATTGATGGCGAAGTCATGGAGCGCGACAAGGTCTTCCACGTCTCGCCGTTCATGGCGGTTTCCGGGCATTACCGCTTCCGCTTTTACTCTAAAACCGGACAGGACAACGGTCCCTGTGCTTTGCCGACTTGGCGGCTGGCGTGTATTGACCATGGCGATGCGGCCGGTGACCTGCTGCATACCGCGCTCTCTGGAAAAGCCAAAGAACTGGCCTGCGGGCCATTGTTTACGGCCTTCTTCAGTTACCCCCTGCTGACGCTCGGGGTGGTCTTACGGATCCATTGGCAGGCGCTCAGATTGTGGTTCAAGCGCGTGCCCTTCTTTACCAAACCCGAACCCCCGCTCGAGGAGACGACGCGATGAATGGCATGCAGAATACACTTGATTTTCCGGCGTCCGCGTCGGCCAGCGCTCGACCGCGCAATGCTGTGGCCGTACTCAATCTGCTGGAAAAAATTCGCCACGGAACGCTGGAAGTACGTTTGCCGGATAACGGCCATCTGTGTTGTGGCAACGGCGGGTCATCGGTCACGCTGGAGATAGCCCAGTGGTCGGTGTTCGACCGGATTCTGGAACGTGGCGATGTCGGTTTTTCTGAAGCCTGGATCGACGGCGAGTGGCAAACCCCGGATTTGCCTGGTTTGCTGACCTTGCTTGCCAATAACCGCGAGGTGCTTTCGAATGCGGTCTATGGGCAATGGTGGAGCCTGCTCACAGCCCGTTTCCGCCATTTGTTCAATTCCAATACGCGGACTGGATCGCGCCGCAACATCATGGCGCACTACGATCTGGGCAACGATTTCTACCGGCTCTGGCTCGATCCGACGATGAGCTATTCAAGTGCCATTTTCGCGGGCGATGCAAAGCGCTCGCTCGAGTCGGCACAACTCGCCAAATACCGGCGCATTCTGCATCGTCTCAATGCCCGTCCCGGTCAGCGGGTGCTTGAAATCGGCTGTGGCTGGGGCGGTTTTGCTGAAGTGGCGGCGCGCGAAGCCGGGCTGGATGTGGTCGGAGTGACGCTCTCACCAGCTCAGCTCGACTATGCCCGCCAGCGCATTGTACGTGCTGGACTTGAGGGGCAAGTGTCGCTTGAGCTGTGCGATTACCGCGACCTGTCCGGAGAGAAATTCGATCACATCGTTTCGATCGAGATGTTCGAGGCGGTCGGTGAGCGTTGGTGGCCAGGCTACTTCAAGACCTTAAAACGCATGCTGGCACCGGAAGGCCGTGCCGTGGTGCAGAGCATCACCATCAAGGATGACTTGTTCCCGCGCTACCGTCGTGGCACTGATTTTATCCAGCAGCACGTTTTTCCCGGCGGCATGTTGCCGAGTCCGTCGGTGTTTGGCCGGCAGGCGGAAAAAGCGGGGTTGGCGGTGTGCGATGTTTTTGCTTTTGGCCCGGATTACTCGCGCACCCTGGCCGAGTGGTCAGCCAGCTTTGAACAGCAATGGCCGGCTATTGAAGCACAGGGTTTCGACACGCGCTTCCATCGTTTGTGGCAGTTCTACCTGGGCTATTGCCAGGCCGGTTTCAATAGCGGCTGTACCGATGTGATGCAGTTCGAGCTGGTACACCGGCCATGAGACGTCTGATCCTGTTGGCCCTGTTCGTTGCGGCGACCGCTCAGGCCCTGCCCGAATCCGCACGCCGTGGCGAACAGGCTTGGCGGCAGTGGGGCAGTGGTGAGATGACGTGGTTCGGTTTTTCGCTTTATCGCGCTACCTTGTGGGTTGCCGGAGCGTCGCCGGAGTCTTCCCCCAGTGCCTTGCAACTCGACTACCGGCGCGACATCTCGCGTGAACGTCTGGTGCAGACGAGTCTGGATGAAATGCGCCGGCTCGGTGCTGACGAGACGCAGTTGAAGCGTTGGGAAGCCGATCTGCGGCGCGTTTTCCCCGAGGTGAAGGAAGGCGACCGCATCGTCGGCGTGCATTACCCGGGGGTTGGGGCGAGTTTCTACCATCAGGGACAGGCCACCGGTGACGTGAACAATGCCGAGTTCGCCCGTCGTTTCTTTGCCATCTGGCTCGATCCAGACAGCCGCAGCCCGGCGCTGCGTGCGCTGCTTCTGAAGAGGCCGGAAGGGTGAAAAAAATAATTAACCACGAAGTGCACGAAGAAAAGCTTTGTCTTTCTCTGTGGACTTCGTGCTCTTCGTGGTTAGAGAGCAGGTATTCAGAATGAATGCTCCGGCAGCGGCATTACCTCGCCGCCAGTTGCTGGCCTACGGTGCGCTGGGTCTGCCTTTGGCGATGGCGGCGCTGCCGGTTTATGTGCATGTGCCGCGACTTTATGCCGAGGTTTCGGGAATGAGCCTGAGTCTGCTTGGCGGCCTGTTGCTGGTGGCACGTTTGGCCGATGCCGGCATTGATCCGCTGCTCGGTGCCTGGAGCGATCGAAGCGCGAAGCGTCAACGCCTGATTCTTCTGGCCTTGCCCTTGCTGGCCGTCGGCATGGTGGCCTTGCTCCATCCGCCGGTGATCGGCGCACCGGTGTGGCTGATGGGGGCAATGCTGATTACCTATTTTGCCTTTTCGCTGGCCAGTGTCGCGTATCAGGCCTGGGGGGCAGAGCTGGGGCATAACTCCGGCGAGCGGACGAGCCTGACCGCGAGTCGTGAAGGTTTCGGCCTGCTCGGTGTGGTGCTGGCCGCGGCCTTGCCCGGGCTGCTTTCAGGCAACATTGCGCAAGGCCTTTCCTGGCTGAGCTGGATCTTCGTGCCCCTGCTCTTCCTGTTCGCCGCCTTGACCTTGCTGGGGGCGCCTGTCGCCGCACAGCGTCTTCCTGCCGGCAAAAGGCTGGTTGGCGATCTGTGGCGTGTTCTCGGCGAACTGCGTTTCCGGCGCTTGCTGACGGTTTTTGTCGTCAATGGGATTGCCGCCGCCTTGCCGGCTACCCTGGTTCTCTTTTTCGTCGCTGATGTGTTGCACGCCGAAGCCTGGGGTGGGGCTTTTCTGGCACTTTACTTTGTCAGCGGCATTGCTTTCCTTCCTTTGTGGGTGTCGCTTGCACGTCGCCTTGGTCGGGTGCCTGCCTGGGTAGTCTCAATGGGTGTGGCGGTCGCCGCATTTTCCTGGGCGTGGGTTCTTGGCCCTGGAGACGTCTGGGCATTTGCCGTCATCTGCCTGCTCTCCGGTGCCGCGCTCGGCGCGGATCTCACCTTGCCAGCCGCTTTGCTGGCCGATATCGCTGAAAGCAGAACGGCAGGTGCAGGCGCTTCGTCGCAGGCGGGAAGCTACTTTGGCTGGTGGAATCTGGTGGCCAAACTCAACCTCGCTCTGGCTGCCGGATTGTCTTTGCCCCTGCTTGATCTGGCCGGTTACCGGCCCGGCGTTGTCGGGGCCGTCACCGGCTTGTCGGCGGTCTATTGCCTGCTGCCGCTCTGCTTTAAAACCCTTGCTGCCGTGCTCGCCTGGCGCTGGCGGAAAATTCTGGAGTCATCATCATGAAAAATTTATGGCTGGCCTGTTTTGCCTGTGGAATCATTGGTCTTGGTGGCTGTGCCGGGTTTTCGGTCGATCGCTACCGCAGCGAAAAACCGGTGCTCGATCTGGCGCAGTATTTCAACGGAACGATTGATGGCTGGGGAATGTTCCAGGATCGCTCGGGCAAGGTGATCAAACGCTTTCATGTGGTCATTGATGCCAAGTGGGAAAAGCGCGATGGCCTGGATGTGGGTACGCTCGATGAACGTTTCAACTGGTCTGACGGGACAAATTCGCGGCGGGTATGGACCATCACTCGGCTTGATGAGACACGTTATGTCGGACGAGCGGATGACGTGGTGGGTGAGGCGCGAGGCGAAGCTGCCGGCAACGCCCTGCGCTGGCGTTACGTTCTTGCGCTTCCGGTCGATGACAAGGTCTGGAATGTCGATTTTGACGACTGGATGTTCCTCATCGACGACAAAATCATGCTCAATCGCTCGGCAATGAGCAAGTTCGGCTTCAATCTCGGTGAGGTCACGCTGAGTTTCACCCGGCGTTAAGGAGAGTCCATCAATGAACCCGAAAATCACCGACTGGCGGGGTAAGCGTGTCTGGTTGCTCGGGGCGTCGAGCGGCATTGGAGCCGCCCTGGCTCGCTTGCTTCTGGTGCATGGTGCGCGGGTAGCCCTTTCGGCGCGCGATGCCAACCGTCTGATGAGCGTCGCTGGCGGCGCGGAGCACGCGTTATTATTACCCTGCGATGCTTCTGACGAGTCGAACCTGCGTACGGTGTGGGAAAGTCTGCTGGCGGCCTGGGGCGGGGTGGATGTGGCGATCTATGTGGCCGGGGACTATCTGCCGATGCACGCCTGGGAACTGGATACCGGAAAGGCGCGGCGCATGATCGATATCAATTTTACCGGCGCCGTCTTGTTTGCCTCCTGCGTCGTGCCGCAACTGCTTCACCAGAGTTCAGGGCAGATTGCATTTGTTGCCAGTGTGGCCGGTTATCGCGGCTTGCCAAAGTCGTTGATTTACGGCCCGACCAAGGCGGCGCTGATCAATTTTGCCGAGTCGCTGTACCTTGATCTTGAAGCCAAAGGCATCGGCGTGCGGGTGATCAATCCGGGGTTTGTCGCGACCCCGCTGACCGCGCAGAACGACTTTGCCATGCCGGCCCTGCTGACACCTGAACAGGCCGCGCAGGCTACTCTGGAAGGGTTTTCCGGCAGTGCGTTCGAAATCGATTACCCGAAGCGTTTCACGCGGGTGATGAAACTGCTTTCGAAGCTGCCCTATCGGCTCTATTTTCCGCTGGTGCGCCGCTTGACTGGAGCTTGAACGGGATCGCCATGAACAACGCAAATGCCATCGATGCATTGATCGACTTTTTCGAGCACTTGACTCCGGAAAGCGTGACGCAGTTTTCCGATTTTTATGCGCCAACCGCTTACTTCAAAGATCCTTTCAACGAGGTGAGCGGCCTGGTGCCGATCCAGCAAATATTCACGCATATGTTCCGCCAGGTTTCCGAACCACGCTTTGTTGTGGTCGAGCGGGTTGTGGATGAGCGAGGCGCGCTGCTGGTATGGGAGTTTCACTATCGGATCCGGCGCTGGAGGCGGGGTGAATCACAGATCCTGCGCGGAGCATCGCATCTCAAATTCGACGCCGAAGGCAAGGTCATCTGGCATCGCGATTATTGGGATGCTGCGGAAGAGCTTTACGCCAAACTGCCCGTTATCGGCTGTTTGATGCGTGGTCTGAAGAAAGCGTTGGCTACTTGATCCTAAAAACCGCAGTTGAAAGATGATGAACCCTTCGATGCTCCGAAGGCAACGGGGCCTTGGGATCAAATCCCCCTTGAGGAACACGCCCGCTGTGTGGGTTGCTCAGGGCGAACGGACGTTTCACCCTCCGGGTGATGGATCAAAAACCCGTCCGTGGTGAGCCCTGAGGGTTAGGGAAGCTCAGCCCCGCAGCTTGCTGTCGATGATGTGCCGAAACGGAAGAGATGCCAATCAGGTGTTGCGGTGCTTCAGCTGGCTTCGAACAACGTGGCAGGATCGAGCAACTGTTCGAGTGTCCAAGGGCAGGCAATGGGCAAGACCGGTAGCGGTACCCCAGCGCGGGCACATTCATCCGACTCGGTCTTGGAGGCACGTAGCCACGTCTGTTGCAGGTTGGCCTGCAGTCCGGGCCGAATCGATGGAGCTCGCACCAGCGAGTCCAGCAGGCGGGTACGCCGGCTGGCCGTCACTTTGGCCGCCACGCGGTGTTCGGCCGGTGTACCAAAAGCCAGCCGCACGGCACATTCAAGCAGCACTCGAAGATTACGCCCGGCATCGTCCTGGACCTGCTCTGATAACGCCCGCATTTGCCGGGCCAGGTTGGCTTGGTCAAGCGCTTCGAGCCTGCCGGCGTCGAGCAAGGCGGCCTGTTGCTGTGCCCACAGGCAGAGGTCGGCAGTGTAGGCGTTAGTCATGGAGGAAGAGTAACACGCCGTGGGCCGGGCCGGAATGGCTAGATAGCGTCAGGCCGAATTGCCGTCATTGCTATGGCTTTGCCCGGCGTCAGAAAACAGGCGTATCACTCATGATCGTTGGGATACAAAAGCAGCCAGCGAATTGAGCTGGTCATCACTCATGGCTTGTTGGCGGTAGACTCAAGCTTTATTGCCCGGTTGATTTCTATGGAACGTTGCCCCTGGAGCGAAGCTTCTGACCTTTACCGTCAATACCATGATCTGGAATGGGGTGTTCCTCTCCATGATGATCAAGCCTTGTTTGAGCTTCTGATTCTTGAGGGTGCGCAAGCCGGTTTGTCCTGGGCGACGATCCTCAAGAAACGGGAAAACTATCGGCGCGCCTTCGATGGTTTCGATCCGGTGCTCATTGCCCGCTATGACGACCAGAAAGTCGCCGCGTTGTTGGCCGATTCAGGGATCGTCCGCAATCGTGCCAAGGTGGCCGCAGCCATCCGGAACGCCAAGGCGTACCTGGCGCTCACCGCTGATGGCCGGTCGTTCAGCGATTTTCTGTGGCGATTTGTCGATGCTGCCACGGTTCAAAATCACTGGCTTTTAATGGCCGAAGTCCCGGCCAGGACGACACAGTCGGATGCGATGAGCAAGGCCCTGGTTCGTGCCGGGTTCAAGTTCGTGGGTTCGACGATTTGCTATGCGTTCATGCAGGCGACCGGCATGGTCAATGACCATCTGACGACGTGTCCGCGTCACGCCGAAATCAACGAGGGCCTCCGCAGATAGGTCTTCCCGCAGGGTATGAGGAAGTACTCGCGCGGTTCGACATATTCTGCCTGCTGATGCCGATTTCACGGTATTCATGCAATCGGCCTGCGCCCCGGATGGCGCTTGGAAGCGACCGATCCGGTCACGTGATAAAATCCATTTCGATGGAACTCACAATCAATGGCGAACCCCGCCAATTCCCTGCCCTGCTGACGATGGCCGCTCGTATGGCGCGCAAGTACTATTCGGCGGCCCTGTTCTCGCCGACCACCGGCTTGATCGGCTCCTGAGCGAGAACGGTTTGAGCGAAGAACAGGGCAGCCCACCGGATAGCAGCGAAGGCGCCAGGCACCGCCCCATCCGCAGTTTCGTGCTGCGCCAGGGGCGCGTTTCGAATGCACAGTTGCGCTACTACGAGGGGATGATGGCCGGAATCGGCGTGCCCTACGTGGCAGCGCCGCATGATCTGGACACGGTGTTTGGCCGAAGGGCGCCGAAAATTCTCGAAATCGGCTTCGGCATGGGCGAGACAACGGCGCTGGTCGCCACGGCCAACCCGCAGAATGACTACCTCGGCATCGAGGTACATACGCCGGGGGTTGGCAGCCTGTGCAAACTGGTCGCTGAAAGCCGTCTGGCCAACGTGCGTATTGTCCAGCACGACGCCGTGGATGTGCTGCGCGAGATGATTCAGCCGGAAACCTTGTCCGGCGTGCATATCTTCTTCCCCGATCCGTGGCCGAAGGCACGGCATCACAAGCGACGCCTGATCCAGCCGCCGCTGGTGGCCCTGCTCGCCAGCCGCCTGCAGCCGGGTGGCTATATCCATTGCGCTACCGACTGGGAAAACTACGCCGAGCAGATGCTGGCCGTGCTTTCAGCCGAGCCGCTGCTGAAGAATACCGCCGACGCCTTTTCGCCGCGCCCCGACTATCGCCCGCTGACCAAGTTCGAGCAGCGTGGCTTGCGTCTCGGGCATGGCGTGTGGGATGTGATTTTCCGGCACCGGCAGGCTTTACTGCAGGCGGAAGATGACCGGCAGGATTAGTTCGCGCGAGGTGGCACCGGTCAGTCTGCCCATGGCGAAAGCGGCCTTGATGGCGGCGTTGTCGAGGATGGCGTGACCGCTGCTGGCGGCGATGCTGACCTCGTCAACAGCGCCCTCGGCGGACAATTTGAGGATCAGGCGCACTTCACCCTCGATGCCGCGAGCAACGGCTTCGGGCGGGTAGAACAGGTGCTCCGAGAGTTTTCTCTGCGCGACCCGAACCTCCCGTTTTGCCGTGCTTCTGGGTGTCGGTTGCAGCGTGGGTGGCGGGGGCAGTTTGGCGGCTTGAGGCGCTTCCTCGTTGTCCAGCGTGTTCTTGAGCAAAGGCTCGGGCAGCGCTTCAGGCCGGGGCGGCAGACGCAGCGAGGCCTGCAGCGCCGGACGTGGCGGGGCGACAGTGAGGCGCTTCAGGATGTCCGGAAGGATCAGAGCGCCGTGCAAGGCGAGTGAAAGCGCAAGGGCGGGAATCAGGCGGGGCAGCATCAACGCCGTATTGTGCAACAAAACTTGGCGTAACATCGCGTGATGTCACAAGCTTCAAGGATGATTTGGATGCAGTTGATCAGCAAAAGCAGTCGGACTCTGATTTTGATACTCGCCCTGTTTGCCGGCATGGCATGGGGCGCCTTGCCCGATCCCGTGGAATTCGCCTGGGCCATCGAACGCAACGATATCAAGAAGGTGACAACGTGGCTCGACGAGGGGCTGGACCCCGAATTCCAGGGCAGTCAGATCGGTACCGGGCTGATGATTGCCGCCTGGCATGGCAATATCCCGATGATGGCGCTGTTTGTCGAGCGCGGCGCCAATCCCCGGCGGGCTAACCGGAATGGCGAGCAGGCGCTGCAACTGGCGGCTTGGAATGGGCACGCGGAGGCGCTCAAATGGCTGCTTGAGCACGGCGCCGTACTCAATCGCGAGGGCAACTACTGGGGCGCGCTCCATTACGCCGTGTTCAACGGGCACCTGGAACTGGCCAGGGACCTGATCAGGCGGGGTGCCGAAGTGAATGCCCGCTCGCCCAACGGTTCGACGCCGCTGATGCTGGCCGCCCGCGAAGGCCGCGAGGAGTTGGCCAAGGTACTGCTTGAGTCGGGGGCAGATGTCAAAGCGAAAAACGACTGGGGCGACAGCGCACTGACCATGGCCATGCGTTACGACCACTATCAGATCGGCAAGATGATTTCCTCGGTCGAGGAATTTGCGGTTGCCGTCAAGGTACCGAAAGAGAGCTTCGGCGAGCCCGTCCGCTCGGCTTCGGCACCCAGTGAAATCGAGGAGCTGCTGCGCAAGATCCGTGAAGCCGAAGCCGAAGGGCGGCCCAGCGACGAGTTGCGCAAGCAGTTGACGGAAGCGGTCAACGCCTTCAGGCACAATGCCATCGTCCAGAAGAACGCCCGCCGCCCGATGCCGCTGCCGTATCAGCCCAAGTCAATTGTGATTACGGCCAAGCGCGGCAAGCCGGGAGCCGAGAAGGCGCAGGTGGTGGCTGGTGCCCAGCCGGCGAGTCCGTCCGCTGCGGCCAAGCCGGTAAGCAAGGCGGGTGCGGTTTCAATCACCATCACACCGACCAGGCCACGCGTGACGCCAGGCCAGATCGCCGAACTGATGCGCCAGATCCGTCTGGCCGAGGCACAAGGGCAGCCGGCCGATGAACTCCGGCGACAGCTTTATGAGGCAGTCGAGCTGATGAAGCAGCAGTAGTCTCAGCGGCGTTCGACTAGGAACATTTCCAGCAGCCGGTTGAGGAAGCGTTGCCCCCGCTGCGTTGGCGCAATGCGTTGCGCGTCGCGTGCAAGCAGACCGTCGCGTTCGGCCTGGCGCAATTCGTTCTCAATGCTCATCAGCGGCAGCGCCGTGCGCATTTCGAAGAGCGCGGCATCAAAGCCCTGATTGAGCCGCAGGGCGTTCATCATGAACTCGAAGGGCAGGTCGGCGGCGGCAACAGCAAATTCCTCCTGCAGCGACTGCCCGGCAGCAACCTGCGACAGATACTGCCTGGGCTGTTTCCAGCGCATTTGCCGCCGGACTTCCCACATTCCGCGGTCGTGAACGGTGAGCTTGCCGTGCGCCCCGGCGCCAATGCCCAGATAGTCGCCGAAGGTCCAGTAATTGAGGTTGTGCCGGCATTGTCGCCCTGGCTGGGCAAAGGCCGAGGTCTCGTAGTGGGTGAAGCCGGCAGCGGCCAGCCGGGCTTCGATGGCGTCCTGCATGTCGGCGCAGCGGTCGGGGTCGGGCAAGACCGGTGGCGCAGCAGCAAAAGCGGTGTTCGGTTCGAGCGTCAGTTGATAGCAGGAGAGATGCGGCGGGGCGAAGGAGAGCGCGGTGTCGACGTCGTAAAGGGCCTGTTCGAGCGTTTGTCCCGGCAGCCCGTACATCAGGTCGAGATTGAAATTGTCGAAATGAGCCACGGCGATTTCAATGGCCCGCCGGGCTTCGCGATCATCATGAATCCGGCCAAGCGCCTTGAGCTGTGCCGGGTTGAAACTCTGGATGCCGAGCGACAGGCGGTTGACGCCGGCGTCGCGAAAGGCGGAAAACTTATCGGCTTCGACCGTGCCAGGATTGGCTTCCAGCGTGATTTCGGCGCCCGGCAGAAGCGGCAGCAGGGTACGCATGGCGGTGAGCAGCCTGTCGAGCGCGGGGCCGGAAAGCAGACTCGGCGTACCGCCGCCGAAGAAGATGCTCGACACCTTGCGGCCCCACACCAGCGGCAAGGAGGATTCAAGGTCGGCAATCAGCGCGTCGACATACTCCGCTTCGGGTAGGACTCCGCGCAATTCATGCGAGTTGAAATCGCAGTAGGGGCATTTTTGTACGCACCACGGGATATGCACGTAAAGCGAGAGCGGCAGCGGATGGCGAAACTCGAGCTTTCCGCCGGACAGGCCAGTGGCCCGGCTCTGCGCCATGATCGGGATGATGCGTGCGGCCTTGTTCTCGGACATCAGCGACGCGCTTGCAGGCGTTCGATCAGGTGCTGAAGCGCCCGCCCGCGGTGCGAGCGGCGGTTTTTCTCGGCCGCATCGAGTTCGGCGGCGGTTACGCCGAGGTCAGGCAGGAAGAACAGCGGGTCGTAGCCGAAGCCACCCTTGCCGCGTTCTTCGGCAATGATTTCGCCATGCCATTCGCCTTCGGCGATGATCGGTTGCGGATCGTCGGCGTGGCGGACAAAAACCAGCACGCAGACGTAATGCCCTCGTTTGTCGGCATGTCTGGCCAGCTCGGCAAGCAGTTTCTCGTTGTTTCGTGCGTCGCATTTCTGCTCGTCGGCAGACTCCTGCGCATAGCGTGCCGAATATACGCCCGGTGCGCCACCCAGGGCCGCAACACACAGTCCCGAGTCGTCGGCCAGTGCCGGCAGACCGGTGCAGCGCGCCGCGTGGCGCGCTTTTTCCAGGGCGTTTTCGACGAAGGTGCAGTGCGGCTCATCGCACTCCGGAACGCCAAGCGCCTTCTGCGGCACGCTCTCCCATCCGAGCGGTGCCAGCAGCTCGCCAAATTCGCGCAGTTTGCCGGGGTTGTTCGAGGCGACGACCAGTTTCATGCGGCGAGAGCGGCAATCTGCCGGGCAATCAGTTCCTTGATGCCGGCCTCGGCGAGGTCGACCAGTTGGCTCATCTGGGCGCGGGAAAACGGTTCGCCCTCGGCGGTCCCCTGGATTTCGACGATGCCGCCGCTGCCGGTCATGATCACGTTCATGTCGGTATCGCAGTCGGAATCCTCGGGGTAGTCGAGGTCGAGTACCGGGATGCCCTTGTAGATGCCGACCGAAATGGCGGCCACATGGTCGCGGATCGGGCTGGCCGTCAGCTTGCCCTGCGCAACGAGCTGTGCGCAGGCGTCGTGGAGCGCCAGCCAGGCGCCGGTGATCGAGGCGCAGCGGGTGCCGCCGTCGGCTTGCAGGACGTCGCAATCGAGCGTGATCTGGCGTTCGCCGAGGGCCTTGAGGTC
>JAIFKU010000063.1 GCA_020049495.1 Accumulibacter sp. | reverse complement strand
GCTTGCGCAAAAATCGCTTCGGCCTGCACCACCTGCAACTTGCCCTGACCGTACTGTACGTAGTTCTGCCAGCGGAACAGCGGCTGCGACAGATTGACGTTGTACGCGTTGCTGTTGTAACTCTTGCTGAAGGTCGGATCACGGTCATTCAAGCGGGATCTATTATCGTTCCAGGTCGTGTTTGCCGTGGCGCCGACAACCGGCAACAAACCCGACAAGCCCTGCGGCCCTTTCTCGCGCCCCGCTTCGGCCGTTGCCCGGGCTGCTGCATATTGCTGGTCATTGCCCAAGGCATCGCGATAGACCTGCAGGAGGTCGGCCGAAAACGCCGGCGACACGAAGAACAGCGCTCCCAGCAGGAGGGTCAGATGATTTGTCGATGGCTTAAAACGCATGATGCGAACCTCAGTGAAAAAACTAGAAAACAAACTTGTCGCGCTGCGGCGCATTGATCAACGGAGCAACAACGGTTTCGAGAACATTGATCGTATTGAACGCGCTCTCATCAGTGCGCGTGACCAGTTGCAACTGCATGGCCGGCGCCTCGCCAACCACCGCCACCAGCCGGCCGCCGACCCGGAGCTGGCCGAGCAGCGCGGGGGGCAGTACCGGCGTCGAAGCGGAAAGCACGATCACATCATAGGGCGCCTGCGCAGCCCAGCCTTGCGCGCCGTCACCGGTTTCGACGCTGACATTGGCCACACCGGCCTGCTGAAGATTCTTGCGCGCCATATCGGCCAGTGCCGGATCAATTTCGATGCTGTAAACATATTCGGCCCTGGCCGCCAGCAGAGCGGCCATATAACCGCTGCCGCTACCAATCTCGAGTACGGTGTCGCTGTTCCTGATCCCCAGTTCCTGCAGCATGCGCGCTTCCATCTTTGGCGCCAGCAGGGTCTGGCTTGGCTCTTTGCCGGCTGCCAAGGGTATTTCGACATCGGCAAAAGCCAGATCCCTGTAGGCTGCCGGTACGAAATCCTCGCGTTTGACAACCGACAGCAGATGCAGCACCACCGGATCGAGCACCTCCCAGGGACGAATCTGCTGCTCGATCATGTTGAAACGCGCTTGTTCAGTGTTCATCGACGCCACGGCCATAGTATTCCCCGCCACAAAGATTATATTAGCACAAACTAATATACATTAGTTCGATAGGCATTGATTATACCTTTACCCTGTACCAGGCCGCATAAAGTGCGGGAAGGAAAAATACCGTCAGCAGCGTGGCCACGATCAGGCCGCCCATGATGGCGACCGCCATCGGCCCCCAGAAAACGCTGCGCGTCAGTGGAATCATCGCCAGAATGGCCGCCGCCGCAGTCAGCATGATCGGCCGGAAGCGCCGCACGGTCGAACCGATAATGGCTTCCCAGGTGGCTTTGCCGGCTTTTTCGTCCTGTTCGATCTGGTCGACGAGAATTACCGAGTTGCGCATGATCATTCCGGAGAGCGCAATCACGCCCAGATTGGCGACGAAACCAAAAGGCACATTGAACACCAGCAGGGCAATCGCCACGCCGATCAGGCCGAGCGGCGCCGTGAGCAGCACGAGCACGGTACGTCCGATGCTCTGCAACTGCATCATGAGCAGGGTTACGACGGCCATCAGCATCATCGGCATCACGGCCTTGATCGAGTCTTCGCCCTTGGCCGACTCCTCGGTCGCGCCGCCGAGCTCGATACGGAATCCGGGCGGCAGTTGCTTACGCACCGCATCGAGTTGCGGGTTGATCTGCGCCGAAACCACCGGTGCCTGGATGTTGTCGCGGATATCCGCGCGCACCGTTACCGTCGGCAGTCGATTGCGGCGGCTGATCAGACCGTCTTCCAGTTCGTAATGAATTTTTGCCACCTGGGCGAGCGGCACATAGCGTCCGCCAGCGGTGCGGATGTTGATGTCGGCCAGGGCTGAAATGCGGGCGCGCTCGTCACCGCGTGCACGCACCACGACATCGACCAACTGGTCAGCCTCGCGCATCTGCGTGATCGTCGTTCCGGTCAGGATCAGGTTGATCGAATTGGACAGATCGAGCGAACTGATGCCAAGCGCCCGGGCGCGATCCTGATCGATTTCCAGACGCACCGACTTGCCCATTTCGTTCCAGTCGAAATTCACGTCCTTCACATGCGGATTGGCGCGCATGACGGTGGCCACGGTTTCGGCGGCACGGCGCAACTCGCCAATGTCTTCGCCGGAGACGCGAAACTGGATCGGGAAGCCGACCGGCGGACCGTTTTCCAGGCGCAGTACGCGTACCCGCGTGTTGGCCATGCCCGAATGCCAGTCAGCATTCTCGGACGCGAAATACGCTTCCAGTCGGCGCTTCAGATCCTCGCGCGCCCGGATGTCATGAGTGACCACGACAAACTGGGCAAAATTGTCGTTGAACAGTTGCTGGTCAAGCGGCAAATAGAAGCGCGGGCTGCCGTTGCCGATGGTGCTGGAGAAGTGCAGGACCGATTTCTTCATCTCCGGTTCGTTGAGCAGCAGTTGCTCGATCTTCATCGCCTGTGTTTCGGTAGCCTTGAGCGACGCCCCTTGCGGCAGCCACAAATCGACCAGCAATTCGGTACGCGCCGACGGCGGGAAAAACTGCTTCTCGATACCCTTGTTGAAAGCCACGAGAGACAGCGCGAAAGCGGCCAGCGTGGCGACTATCACCAGCCAGCGGCAGCGCAGACACCACACGACCGCGGCGCGCAGACGCCGATAAAAGGGCGTGTCGTAAATGTCTTCGCCATGCTGCTGTGCCTTGGCCAGCAGTTTTTTGGCATCGAGAATCTTGTAGCCCAGATAAGGGGTAAACACCACCGCCACCACCCAGGAAACCACCAGCGCAATGCTCACCACGGCAAACATCGAAAAGCAGTATTCGCCGGCGCTGGACTGGGCAAAACCGACCGGCGTAAAGCCGGCCGCCGTGACCAGGGTCCCGGTGAGCATCGGGAAAGCCGTCGAGGTATAGGCAAAGGTCGCCGCTCGAAAGCGATCCCAGCCCTGCTCCATCTTTACCACCATCATTTCGACGGCGATGATCGCATCGTCAACCAGCAAGCCGAGGGCAATGATCAGGGCGCCGAGCGAAATGCGCTGCAGGTCGATGCCAAAGACTTCCATCAGCAGAAAGGTGATCGCCAGCACCAGCGGAATCGACAGCGCGACCACCGTACCCGTGCGCAAACCCAGGCTGAGAAAGGAAACCGCGAGCACGATGACCACCGCTTCGCTGAGTGAGGACATGAACAGGCTGATCGACTGACGGACGATTTCCGGCTGATCGGCCACCACGTGGATATCGATTCCCGTCGGCAGATCCCTTTGCAGGCGCGCCACTTCGCTGCGCAAGCGGTCGCCCAGGCGGATCACGTCGCCGCCCTTGTTCATGGCAATGGCAATGCCCACCGCCGGCTGACCCTGCACGCGCATGCGTGGCGCCGGCGGATCGATGGTGCCGCGTTTCACGGCGGCGATATCGCCCAGCCGGAAGAACCGGCCACCGGCCTGGATACCGATCGCGCGCACGCTTTCCAGCGCGGTGAAATCACCGGACACCCGGATGCGCACGCGGTCCGACGCTGTCTCGAAGAACCCGGACGGGGCCATGGCGTTCTGCTTTTGCAGCGCGTCAAAGATCTGCAGCGGATCCAGGCCGAGCGTCGCCAGCCTGGCATGCGAAATCTCGACGTAGATTCTTTCGTCCTGAACGCCGACCAGCTCGACTTTCTTGACATCCGGCACCTGGCGCAACTCACGCGCCATGCGGTCGGCCTCCTGGCGCAGCCGGGCAAGGTCGAAACCATCGCCGGTCAGGGCAAAGAGATTGATGAAGGTGTCGCCGAATTCGTCGTTGATGAACGGCCCCTGCACCCCGGCCGGGAAGGTCTGTTTGATGTCACCAATCTTCTTGCGCACCTGATACCAGGCCTCGGGCACTTCCTTTTTCGGCGTGTAGTCCTTGAGAATGATGAACACCAGCGATTCGCCGGCTTTCGAGTTGGAACGGATGACATCAACCCACGGCACTTCCTGCAGCTTTTTCTCGACGCGCTCGGTCACCTGCTGTTCGACTTCGCTCGCCGTGGCCCCCGGCCACAGCGTACGCACGACCATGACCTTGAAGGTAAAGTCCGGGTCTTCGGCACGCCCCAGCTTGAAGTACGAAAGGACACCGCCGAGCATCAGCACGATGATCAGATAGGCGACCATCGAGCGATGGCGCAGCGCCCACTCGGAAAGATTGATCTGCGTCATCGGACTGGCGTGGGGGTAACGGTGGTGGCAGCAGCCGATTCAGGCTTCTGGTCGACGGCCCTGATCTTCTCGCCGGCGGTCAGCTTATGCACACCGGCGATGACAATCCGCTCGCCGGCTTGCGCCCCGCCTGCCAGAACGGCCGAGACTTCGCCATAGGAAGCCACGGCTACGGGACGCAGGCTCAGGGTCTGGTCGGCACCGACAATCCACAACGCCGGCTTGCCGTCCTGCTGGAAAATGGCGGTTAAGGGCACGCTCAATTGCGCTTCGGCGTCCGCTTTATCGTACACAAATTTCACGCTGGCCGTCATGCCCAGCAAAATGCGTGCATCCGGCTTGAGGATAGACACCCGTGCGGCATAAGTGCGCGTCAGCGCATCGGCTACCGGCGACAGCTCGCGCAACACGCCCTTGTAGCGCGCCTGTTCGTCGGCCCACAGGCTGACTTCGGCATTCTTTAAGCTACGCACTTCCGGCACCTGCGTCTCGGGAATGGCCACCGCCACTTCCAGCGTATCGGTGCGCGCCACGCGCATCACCGTCTGGCCGGCGGCGACCACCTGTCCGACTTCAGCCGCGACCAGTTCGACCACCCCGGCCTGATCGGCCCGCAACGCAGTGTAGGAACTCTGGTTACGCGCCAAATCGGCCTGCGCCTTGCTCGCCTTGTATGACGTTTCCTTGGCATCGAGCGCCGCCTGGCTGACGAAGTTCTTTTCGCGCAATTCCCGGTAACGGCGCGCATCGGCTTCCGCCAGTTCCAGTTGCGCGTTGGCCGCCGCGGCCGAAAGGGCCGTATCCGCCGGATCGAGCCGCGCCAGCACGTCACCGGCCCTGACCAGCGCGCCGGCATCGACCTGACGTGCGGAAATCTTGCCGGGAATGCGGAAGCCGAGTTGCGTCTCATAACGCGAACGCACCTCGCCGGAATAGGTCGCCGCGGCGCTGCCGGCGCTGGCACCGAGAATGCGGGTCAGCACCGGACGTGGAGGCTCGGGAGGCGGAACCGGCTTGCCACAGGCGCCCACGAGCAGAAGTGCGACAAGGAGAATGCCGGCGCGAAAAACGAATGCCTTCATGGCTTGCCTTTCTGCGGACACAGGCCGTGTACCAGCAGATCAAAATGAGTTTGCAGAAAAGTTGCCGGATCCGTCTTCTGTCCGCAGAAATACAGGGAAAATCGCCAGACGACGAGCATCAGCAAAGGAGAAAAGATAACATCGATGGCCGTATCGATATCCAGCACCCGGAACTCGCCGCTGTCCATGCCGCGCTGCAAAACGCTGCGCATCACCGCACGGCCGCGCAAAATCACGTTGTCGTGGTAATACTGCGCCACTTCGGGAAAATTGCGTGACTCCGAAATGATCAGCTTGGGCACTCCGGCCAGCCGGGTTTCGCCAATCTGCTCCCACCATCTGAGTAGCAGGAGACGCAGAAGGTCGACTGAAGACCCCTGGTATTCGGCCATCTTTTGCTCGGCCGCCGCCAGCAGCGGCACGATGCCTTCTTCGACGACGGCCTTGAACAACGCTTCCTTGCTGTCGAAATAGAGGTACAGCGTGCCCTTGGACACCCCGGCACGGGCCGCAATATCGTCGAGCCGAGTGGCGGCAAAGCCTTTCTCGACAAAGAGCTCAAGCGCGGCGGCAGTCAGTTCGGAAGGCCGCGCATCCTTGCGCCGACGACGCGGTGCGCGGGTCGCGGAAACGGCTGGCGATGGAAAGGCAGGTTTATTCATCGTGGTTAATAATGACTGACCGGTCAGTAATATATCCGCCTGAACACAGTCCGTCAAGCGGCAACACTGGTCAGGGTGATTGCGCCAATTTATCCAAAGTGAGTGTCGTCCCGGCGAAAGCCGGGACCCAGTTAGTGCCCCAAAAATCTGGATTCCGGCTTTCGCCGGAATGACGATGCTAAATTCACCTTGCTGATGCCAATTTGATTGGCATTCCAACATTGAGCCATATCGGCATGACAAAAACATTCATGCAATTGCCCTGCAACACCCGATACGACCACTCGTCAGGATCTCGTCAGATCGGCAACCGAACCGCGTCGAACGAGCAGCGGCGAGTAGATGTATTTCTCAACCTTCTGCTGTGGATTGTTGAGCCGCTCGACGATGCGTCCGACCATTTTCCTGGCCATTTCATTGATCGGCGAGCGCACCGACGAGATCGCCGGCGGAATAAAAGCGGCAATCGGCAGGTCGTCCATGCCGACCACAGATATATCGTCGGGCACGCGCAGACCGAGGCTCTGGAAGCCGAGAATGAGCCCGGTTGCAAGCATGTCGTTCAAGGCCACTACACCGGTCGGGCGCGGCGCTCGCGCGGCGATCTGCTCGGCAATGTTGCGCCCGAGTTGCAGCATCTCGTCGTCACCATAGCTCGTCGAACCGTGGCCTTCGATGATGTCTGCCGTGGCGGAAAGCCCGGCCCTGGCCGCAGTCGCGCGAAAACCTTCGATCTTGTCCTGCCGGCTCACGCTCTTGCCGGAAGCCGTCGCGAAAGCCAGACGCTGATGCCCGTTTTCAATCAGGTGATTGACGGCGAGGCTGATCGCTTCGCGGTGGTCGATCGAGACGTAATCGACGTTGAGCGTGCTGCCCGGAACCGGACACTGATCGTGACATACGGCGACCAGGCCGCGTTTGATCGCGTCCCGGAAATGATTCTGCTGCAGCAAAGGGGAGACAATGATGACCCCGCGTATGCCATGCGACCATAGATCGCCGAGGAAACTCATTTCCTTCTGCGGGTCGCGGTCGGTGTTGCCAACCAGGATACGGAAACCGAATTCGCTCTGCGCGACGATCTCGACCGAGCGCGCCAGCAGACCCCAGCTCGGCGTGGCAACCGAAGGGACGAGCAAGCCGATCAGCGGCGTATGCCCGGTCTTAAGGAAGCGGGCAGCGCGGTTCGGCTGATAGCCGAGAGCCGCAATCGACTCCTGGACGCGTTGCAAAATATCCGCGCCGACCGTTCCCGTTCTGCCGTTGACCACATTCGAGACGGTGCTGACGGAAACTCCGGCGCGTTCGGCGACATCGCGTAATCTGATCATGGATTCGCATTCTACCAAACACGAGGCTGCGGTGAGCCGGCAGCCGCAGCAACCGACCCACCGCAGACCATCACTACTTGATCTGCTCGATGCGGGCGATATAGTCTTTCCAGTTCGGGAAATCCTGCGCCATCTTGACCATGACGGCTTCACGGAAAGCCTTGTTGTTGAGGCCGTTGCTCTCGTCGATGAACTTCATTCCCTTGGCTTCGAGCTGGGCGCGCGCGTTCTTGGCGTCGCCTTCAGCCCACGACAGGCTGCGCTTGGCCATTTCAACCATCGCCTCGTCGAAGATCGCCCGGTTCTTTTCCGACAGCGATTGCCAGACCTTCTCGTTGATGAAGGTCGACAGCACCGACTGCATGTGGCTGGTCATGATGACGTGCGATTGCACCTCGTAGAATTTCAGGGCGAGGATGTTGGTGAGCGGGTTTTCCTGGCCGCTGACCATTCCCGACATCAGCGCGGTATAAAGCTCGGCGATTTCGACCGGCGTCGGGATCGCGCCCATGCCCTGAATCATCGTCTGCCAGAGCTGCAGCGGAACACCGCGGATTTTCTTGCCCTTGAGGTCGGCCGGCGAGGTGACCGCGAAATTCGTCGACATCTGGCGGGCGCCGCGGTAGAAGGTTCCGATCACACGCATGCTGGCGGTCTTGACCAGCTTTTCATTGAGCTCGCGCAGCACCGGCGAAGTCTTGGGTGAGGTCGCGAGCACCGCATGGTTGCCGTCGCGATAAATGTAAGGCGCGTTGAACACCAACAACCAGGCAAATTCAAGGCCTTTCTCGGCCGCACGCAAGCTGTTCAGGTCGGCAAGATCTTCAAGCAGGGTCAGCAGATTGAAGTCCAGCGTTTCCAGCGACATCTTCTGCGCTTCGATTTTCGACAGATCGAGAATGTCGTTGATGATGGCCAGCAGCGCCTCCGAACTGGCGCGGATGATGTCGAGATAACGCTTCTGCTCGGCATCGAGAGGGGTATCGATGAGCAGCGTCGTCATCCCCATGACCCCGTTCATCGGAGTACGGATTTCGTGCGACATCATGGCCAGAAATGCGGCCTTGGCCTGATTGGCCGATTCGGCCTTTTCACGCGCGGCGATCAGATCCTGTTCGATGCGAATGTGTTCGCTGATGTCATTGAAACCGAAAACGCGCCCGATGATCCGTTCGTCAAGATACTGCGGCAAGGACTTGCACTCGAATACCCGGCCGTCCTTGAGGTGCAGGATATCCTCGGTGGCATTGCCTTCGACGATCTCGCGCAGGCGCCGCTTGATTATTCCGGCATCGACAACGAGGCTGCAGGCAAACTCGAGGATGGCTTTATCGTCCTCCATGAGCAGCAGATCCTCGGGGATCTGCCACATCGAACTGAACAGGCGGTTCATGCTGGCGATATGCCCCTGCCAGTCAATGACCAGAATGCCGTTACCGGTCGATTCCAGCGTCGCCCTGAGCTGCGAGGTGGCCAGCGCCAGATCGTCCTCGATTACGTGCTCATCGTGGACTTCCCTGGCCTGGATCAGCAGCCAGCGTTTTCCGTCGTCCTCGACCACCTTGACCGACTTGGTCGCCTTGCGCATCGCGCCGTCGGCACAAAGATACAGGCCCTCCTGCGACTCGATGTTCGAGTACTGACCGCTGCGCACTTCTTGCCAATAAAAAACGTCCTGCAGAGAACATTCCACGTCCAGAATCGTTTTTTCGAGGAGTTCGCGCTCGTCGTAGCCGAGGCTGTGCGCGGCAGTACGATTGGCCATGACGATGCGCAGGCTGTCCGGCTCGACCAGCAGGATCATCTGTTCTGCCTGATCAAGCAGAATACGTTCGAGACGGCTCATTTTTTTGCCAGAGCCTTGCTCGGAGCACTGGCGTCGAAGTAGTAGCTGACCTGCTTGCGCGGGCTGAGGTAATTGTAGATTTCCCGGGGCAACTGTGCCGGACGGATAGCCTTGGCAATATTCACGTCCGTCTCGCTTTCCATGTCGACCAGCATAGCCTCCTCCTTCGGGATTTCGGCATCGTAGACCACCACCATGGGCTTCATCGGCCTGGCGGTATTGATCGTGGCCACCATGCCGATCACCCCATTGGAAAGCTGGACGATGGTTCCCGGCGGATAGACACCCAGACAGCGCACAAAGACCTGCAGGAGTTTTGGATCGAATTTGGCGCGCAGCCTGGCAAACATGGTCGACAGCGCCTCGTGCGGGGTCAGCGCATGGGCGATATTCAGCGGGTTGCACAGCTCGTCGTAATGGTTGGCGATGGCCACAATGCGCGCCAGCAGGTCGATGGCTTCGCCCTTGAGTCTTTGCGGATAACCGCTGCCGTCGTACAACTCGTGATGCTCACGAATGATCGCCAGGGTGGGCGCGGGAAATTTCAGTCGCTTGCCGATTTCAATGCCGTACTGGCAATGCAGCTCAAAATAATTGTGCTCGGCCTGGGTGAGCGGCTCCATCTTCATGAGGATCCTGGCCGGGACTTCCCGGCACCCGACGTCGTGGAACAGCGCACCCATCCCCAGAAAGCGAACCCCTTCCTGTGTCAGCCCGATGTCGCGCGCCATCATCAGCGACAGCATGGTGACGTTGAGCGAATGAAAATACAGTTCCTCACCACCAAGCTTGTCGCCCATCACGTGCAAGGCCAGATCAGGCGCGGAAAGTATCGAATCGGCAATCTGCTCGATCAGTTTGCTGGCCTGCTCGACCGCAGCCTCCGGATGGGTCAGCAGGTTCTTATCGACACTGTGAATGGTCTTGGCCGTATCGACAAAGGCCGTTTCGATACGCGCTGCCGCCTCGCGCTGCAGTTGTATTTTTTCGATCAGCGCGCGCTTGGCGGTGAGCGCCGGGTGCTCCTTCAGCACCGTCTCCGCGGCTTGCCCTTCGCTGTTTCTTTCCGGCTGGCCCGGCGGCGGTTTGAGATCGCTGCGCAGCGGGTCGTAGCGCACTCTCCTGAGCCCGAGGCTCCTGATGAGACTGATCTGCTCTTCGTCCTTGATCTTGAAATTATTGAAGGCAAAGGGATGCTCGAACCACTTCAGATCGAGGTAAACATACAAGCCGATCTTGAGCTGATCCATGCTGATGAACAAATTGTCTGGCGTCTGCATCGCTGACCTGATTCCCGAACCGTGGGTCCAACCATCAACTGTCATCGTAAGAGTATTCTGCCGTACAAGCCAATACTCTTTGGACCAAACGCGAAAAAAAACGCTGCCCGCAGGCAGCGTTTTCGCGAAGCCGGAGTACGGCCGTCAGGACGGTGCACCGGCCGCAATGCGCCGGCGCTGCAGGAATACGATCACCCCAAGCACGCCCAGCGTCGGGAAGAACATCCATTCCGCTGCCGGACGCTTGTTCTCGACCTCCAGAGCGGTCACCTTCTGACCCTGCTGGAAGCCTGCCTTGTCGGCCTTGCTGCGGAATTTGACCGAAACCACATCGAGCTGATCGCCCATCGGCAGCAGACGCAAGCCGAATCGCTCAAGGCGCTGGGCCGCCGTTCCGACTTCGGTCAGAGGAACCAGCATGCCTTTCTTGATCAGCTTGCCCTTCAAATCCTCGCCTTCGATCCACACGCGCAACAACTCACCGGCCGGCGCTTTTTCAATGACCTGCATCAGTTCGGTCGGGGCAATCTTGCTGTATGGCGGATAGACCATGTCCATCCAGAAATTCGGACGGAACAGGCTGAAGGCGATGAGCAGCAGGATGGCGCTTTCGTACCATTTGCTGCGCGTCAGGAACCAGTTCTGCGACGCGGCGACGAAAATCAGGCTGGCGGAGACGGCGGAGACGACAATCAGCAGGAATTCCGGAATACTGTTTACACCGATCAGCAGAAGCTGGGTGTTGTAGATGAACATGAACGGCAGAACGCTGGTGCGGATGCTGTACCAGAACGCCGTGAAGCCGGTCAGCATCGGATCGCACTTGGCGATTCCCGCCGCGGCATAGGCCGCCAGACCGACCGGCGGCGTCACGTCGGCCATGATGCCAAAATAGAAGACGAACATGTGGATGGCGATCAGCGGCACGATCAGTCCGCTCTGCGCGCCGAGTTCGACCACCACCGGCGCCATCAGCGTGGACACGATGATATAGTTGGCCGTCGTCGGCACGCCCATGCCGAGGATCAGCGAAGCAACCGCGACCATGCACAGCATCAGCAGCAGGTTGCCGGCCGAAATCAGCTCGACTACCTCGGCCAGCACCAAGCCGATGCCGGTCAGTGTAACAGTACCGACGATGATGCCGGCGGTCGAGGTAGCGATGGCCACACCGATCATGTTGCGTGCGCCGGCAATCAGCCCGGTCTTCAGATCCTGGAAGCCCTGCGCCCAGTCGGCCCCGATCTCGCGCTGACCCCGGAACCAGGCACTGAGCGGACGCTGCGTGACCAGGATGAAGATCAGGAACATCGTTGCCCAGAACGCCGACAGTGCCGGGGAAAGCTCCTCGATCATCAGGTTCCAGATCAGGGCGGCGACCGGCAGCAGGAAGTGCAGGCCGCTCTTGATCGTCGGCCCGGGTTCGGGCAGCTTGAGGATAGGCGAATTCGGATCCTCCATATGCAGTTCGGGATATTTCGCCTCGTACTTGAGCAGGGCGATGTACGCTCCGAGCATCAGCACGGCGATGACGATAATGGAAGAGTCGCCGGCCACGTCCTTGATCCAGCCCAGACCATAATAGACGACATTGGCCAGGATAACGACTCCGCTGACCGACATCAGGAAGCTGATGATGCGGTTCAGAACAGGTGGTATGTGCTCGCGCACTATGCCGCGGATGTCGGACTTGCACGCCTCCAGGTGCACGATGTAGAACAGGGCGATGTAGGACATGATCGCCGGCAATGCTGCATGCTTGATGATCTGCGTGTAGGGGATACCGACATACTCGACCATCAGGAAGGCCGCTGCACCCATCACCGGCGGCATGATCTGGCCATCGACCGAGGCCGCGGTTTCGACGGCAGCAGCAATGTGCGGCTTGTAGCCGACACGCTTCATGAGCGGGATGGTGAAGGTGCCGACGGTCACCACGTTGGCGATCGAACTGCCCGAAATGAGGCCGGTCAGACCCGAGGAGACCACCGCTGCCTTGGCCGGACCACCACGCATGTGGCCGAGCAGCGAGAGCGCCGATTTGATGAAATAGTTGCCGGCGCCACCGGTGTCGAGCAGTGCCCCGAAGAGAACGAAGAGGAAGACAAAGCCCGAGGAGACACCCAGCGCGACGCCGAAAACACCCTCGGTAGACAACCACAGGTGCGTCATGCCCTTGCCGAATGAAGCCCCCTTGTGCGCAATCATGTCCGGCATGTAGGGGCCGAGGAAGATGTAGCCGATGAAGAGCAGGCCCATCAGCGTCATCGGCAGGCCGATGACGCGGCGCGTCACTTCCAGCAGGAGAATGATGCCGGCGAGCGCAACCGCCAGATCCAGCCCGGTCGGCTGTCCGGGACGTGCGGCGAGTTGAGCGTAGAAAAGGAAAAGATAGGCGCCACAAAAGACGCCGAGCAAGGCCAGCACCCAGTCCTGAACCGGAATACGGGTCCGCGGCGAACTCTTGAGCGGCGGGAAGAGCAGGTAGCCGAGAAACATCGCGAAGGCCAGGTGAATCGACCGTGACTGGGTATCGTTGAGCACGAAAATGCCCAGCGAGAAGGGTAGTGGCGAGGCGATCCAGAGCTGGAACATCGACCACGCCATCGCCGTGTACATCACGATCTTGGCCGACAGGCCGCTCGGCCGGCGCCCCCCGGTATCGGATTCGGCAACCATTTGCCGGATCTCGTCGTCGGTCATACCCGACTTTTTGACTTCATTTTCGCTCACTTGCCGCTCCCTGTTCTGAACCACATAAACGCAGGACGGCTCCGCACAGGAGCCGTCCCGAATCAGCAGGCGATCAGTAGTTCACCCGCCGCTTATTGCCATTACATCCAGCCCTTTTCCTTGTAATACTTGACGGCGCCCGGATGCAGGGGTGCCGACATGCCGTTCTTGATCATGTCCTTCGGATCGGCGTTGGCAAAAGCCGGATGCAGTTTCTTGAATTCTTCGAAGTTATCGAAAACCGCCGAAACCATGGCATAGACGACATTATCCGGCACCTTGGCCGAGGTCACGAAGCTGGCCATGACCCCAAAGGTCTTGGTCGCGTCCGGGTTGCCCGGGTAGGTACCGCCGGGAATGGTGGCGTGGGCAAAGTACGGATAATCATTGACCAGCTTGTCGACCGCCGGACCAACCAGCGAGACCAGTTTCGCGCCACAGGTGGTGGTCGGATCCTGAATGTTGGCTGCCGGGTTACCGATGACATAACCAAAGGCATCGATCTTGTTGTCGCACAGCGCCGCGCCATGCTCGTCGGGCTTGAGTTCCGAGGTCAGCGAGAAATCGCTGGTCTTCATGTTCATGCCGGTCAGCAGCATATCGATCGTGGCGCGCGTACCTGAACCCGGTGTACTCACGTTAAAACGCTTGCCCTTGAGATCCTCGAATTTCTTGATGCCGCTTTCCTTGCGCACCAGGAACATCAGCACCTCGGGGTAAATCGAGAACACCGCGCGCAGATCGCTGTGTGCCCCGCCGTCCTTGAACTGGGCCAGGCCCTTGACGGCGTTGAACTGGACGTCGGACTGGGTGACGCCGAAATCAAGTTCGCCGCCCTTGATGGTATTGATGTTATAAACCGAGCCTGCGGTACTCTCGACCGAGCAACGGATGCCGTGCTTGGCTCTTTCCTTGTTCATCAGCCGGCAGATGGCGCCGCCCGCGACATAATAGACGCCGGTCACACCACCGGTACCGATGGTGACGAATTTCTGTTGTGCCACGGCGACCGGACTGGTCATCGTTGCGGCAAGCGCCAGAGCGGCGGCAATAAGGGTTAGCTTTTTCATTGTTGAAACCTCCTGTAATGATCAAATAATCAGAAATTCTGAACCATATGAGGCAAGCGCCTCGCTTTCGTTAATCTGATGACTCGGCAACCTGGCGCGAATTTGACTGGTTTCCGTTATAGCACTTGATACTGTACCTCAAAATTGATTTGAACACTCTGCTGAAAACACGAGCCTGAAACGCATTATTGCAGATGCGTGCACCAAAAACGTTCCCGTTTCTCACGGGAAGACAAAGCATATTATGCGCCATACAAATCCTGAATCGCACACCACAACGTAACTCGTTGTTTTTTAATTGTTGCAACATCATGGCTATACCAAGCCCTGTTTATCAAGGCGTGACGACTGCCCCCTTGTGGTGCAGAAACACGGCTCCATGCCCACCAAGTGGCTGAAATCTGCTGTGATTCCAGCGCTGCGCTGCCTGGAACAGTGCACGATCTGCGCCGAATGACCGGCATCAGGATACTTCTCAATATCCTGATGCCAGCCTCTAAGGAAACGCTAAAGTATTCCAAATCCGTCATTCCGGCGAAAGCGGAATCCGACCGAAGGAAGTGCAGAGCCAGAAGAATCAACGAACTGGACCCCGGCTTTCGCCGGGGTGACGAATAAATCAGCAATTCCTTAAAACTGCATCTGGAAACCCATTTCGTCCAGTTTGCCGCGCAACTGTTCGGCCTTGTCTTTTGGCGCGCTCATCAGAGGCGGACGAACTTCGGCCCATTGAGGATCGTTGCGCTTCCACGCAATCACGGACTTCATCGAGGCGATCAGGGGAATCACCTCGAAAGCGCGTCTGATCCCGGTGATTTTCGCCTGCTTTTCGTCGGCGTCATCCTGCTGCCAATTGACGAACAAATCGTGGATCATTGCCGGGTTGACGTTGCCTGTTGCCGTAATGCTGCCGGCACCGCCGCCGCGCATGTTCTGCAGGAGGAAGACCTCACTGCCGCAGAACACGTCAAAACTTTCCGACTGGAAGCATTTCAGCAGCATCTCCGTGTTATTCCAGTCTCCGGAGCTATCCTTGATACCCGCGACTGTTCCTGGATAGGCTTTGAGCAAGCGCTCGATCAGACCGGCACTGATCGAAACCTGGGCAACGGGCGGGATGTGGTACAGATAGATGCGCAAACGACTGTTTCCGACCCTCTGGATAATTTCCGAGTACGAGCGGAACAAGCCGTCTTCAGAGACGGCCTTGTAAAAGAACGGCGGCAGCATCAGGACGCCGGCGCAACCCGCATCAACGGCACGCCGTGTCAGCTCGACCGAGTCGGTCAAGGCGCAACACCCCGTTCCCGGCATCATTTTCGCTGGATCAATGCCGGAAGAGACCAGGGCCTCGAGCAGCGCAATGCGTTCATTGACGCTCAGCGAATTGGCCTCGGAGTTCGTCCCGAAAAACGCCAGACCCGCGTTTTGCGATACCAGCCATTGGCAATGCTGAACGAAACGTCTGGCGTCCGGTTTCAAATCGGCATCAAAGGGAGTCACTACCGGGGCCAGTATGCCGCGCAAACGGTTTGTCATATAAATACCTTTCAGGATTACAGGATTTGAAGAAGGTCAGGAAATCCGGACGCTTCCGCTCAATACATTGCAGCAATAGTGGTTGGCGCGTCCCCGTGATTTTCGGCCAGGGGCTCGTTCTCGACAACATTGTTGATCTCCGCCCCCATGGAAATATTGGTTACCCGCTCAAGGATGACCTCGACAACGACGGGGACCTGATATTGTGCCATCAGTTTCCTGGCCTCGGCGAAGGCCGCGCCCAGATCCTCAGGCCGCGTTACCCGGATGGCCTTGCAGCCAAGTCCTTCGGCAACCGTCTTGTGATCGACGCCGTATTGCCCGATTTCCGGTGCGTTGATGTTTTCGAACGAGAGCTGCACGCAGTAGTCCATGTCGAAGCCGCGCTGCGCCTGGCGGATCAGGCCGAGATAGCTGTTGTTCACGACGACATGGATGTACGGCAGTTTGAATTGCGCGCCAACGGCCAGTTCTTCGATGAGAAACTGGAAGTCATAGTCGCCGGACAAGGCAACCACCTGGCGTGTGGGGTCGGCCTTGGCCACCCCCAGAGCGGCGGGCAAGGTCCAGCCGAGCGGGCCGGCCTGCGCCGAGTTGATCCAGTGGCGGGGCTTGAAGACATTGAGCATCTGCGCGGCGGCGATCTGCGACAGGCCGATGGTCGTTACATAGCAGGCGTCCTTGCCAAACGCCCTGTTCATTTCCTCATAGACGCGCTGCGGCTTGACCGGTACGTTGTCGAAATGCGTTTTTCTCTGCATCGACACCTCGCGCTTGCGCTCATGGCATGACTTGGCCCAGTCTTTCCAGTCGGGAAGTCCAGAGGTTCTTTCCCTGGTCAGTTCAAGCAGGCCGGTGAGGGCGGATTTGGCATCGGAGACCACACCGTAATCGGGGTTGAATACACGGCCGATCTGCGTTGGCTCGATGTCGATATGGACGAAGGTTCTATCCTTGGTGTAGACCTCCAGCGAGCCGGTGTGACGATTGGCCCAGCGTACCCCGATCCCGATCACGACATCCGATTCGAGGAAAGAGGCATTGCCGTAGCGATGCGAGGTCTGTATTCCGACCATGCCGATCATCAAGGGATGATCATCGGGAATCGTTCCCCAGCCCATCAGCGTCGGGATGACCGGAATCCCTGTCAGTTCGGCGAAGCGGACCAGCTCTTCCGTGGCATCGGCATTGATGATCCCGCCACCGGCAATGATCACCGGCCGCTTGGCAGCGGCAAGCATGTCGATGACCTTTTGCAACTGCTTGCGGCTGGCCTTCGGCTGATAGACGGGAAGGGCTTCGTAGGTGTCAATGTCGAACTCGATTTCTGCCACCTGCACATCGAACGGCAGGTCAATGAGCACCGGACCTCTGCGACCTGAACGCATGACGTGGAAAGCCTGCTGAAATACGCGCGGAACCTGCCCCGGTTCGCGCACCGTGACCGCCCACTTGGTCACGGGTTTGGCGATGGTTTCAATATCAACCCCTTGAAAGTCTTCCTTGTGCAGGCGCGCACGGGGCGCCTGACCGGTAATGCACAGGATCGGTATCGAGTCGGCAGACGCCGAGTACAAGCCGGTAATCATGTCGGTAGCCCCTGGGCCTGAGGTGCCGATGCACACACCGATATTGCCGGGAACGGCGCGGGTATAGCCTTCAGCCATGTGCGAAGCGCCTTCGACGTGGCGCGCCAGCACATGATCAATACCGCCGTCTTTCTTCATGGCCGAGTAAAGCGGGTTGATGGCCGCACCCGGAACGCCAAAGGCTGTCGTTATGCCTTCCTTGCGCATCACCATTACCGCTGCATCTATTGCACGCATTCGTGCCATTTGAATCTCCTGTCTACAAATTCGTTACAAAAACCACTGAAAACCCGACCAGGTATGGCCACTATTTGAGCCGACGACAGGCTTCCGCAATGCGCTCGCAGGCGGTCAGCAAGCGTTCCGTCGCCGTTGCAAAAGAAATCCGGAAATACGGCGACAGGCCGAATGCCGAACCCGGCACGACGGCGACGAGCGCTTCCTGGAGAAAATAGTTGGCCACATCCTCATCCGTACGCAGTATTTTCCCTTGTGCATCGCGCTTGCCAATCAGGCCCTGGCACGACGGAAAGAGGTAGAACGCGCCTTCGGGTATGCGGCATGAAATACCGGGAATCGCATTCAGGAGCCGTGCCGCGCTGTCACGGCGTGTCTGGAAGATAGCGTTGCGCTCGACGAGAAAATCGAGCGGGCCATTCAGCGCCGCCACGGCAGCCGCCTGGGCGATTGAATTCGGATTCGTCGTACTTTGCGACTGGATCGTGGCGATGGAGCGAATCAGCGCCTTCGGTCCGCCGGCATAGCCGATGCGCCATCCGGTCATAGCGAAGGCCTTCGATACGCCGTTGCAGGTCAGCGTGCGGCTCAACAGCCGGGGTTCGACGGCAGCGATCGTGCTCGCTGTCCAGCCTTCGTAATGCACGTGTTCATAGATGTCATCGGTCATGATATGTACGGCGGGAAAGTCCAGAAGCACATCGGCCAGCGCGCGCAACTCGTCGGCGGAGTAACCGCTGCCGGTAGGATTGTTCGGCGAGTTGAGAACCAGCCACTTGGTCTGCGCCGTGATTGCCGAGCGCAACTGCGCAGCGGACATCTTGAACGCGACGTCCTCCGGGCACGCCACGATAACCGGTGTGCCTCCGGCCAGACGGACGATGTCCGGATACGATACCCAGTAAGGCGCGGGGATGATCACTTCGTCGCCGGCGTTAATCGAAGCAAAAAAGGCATTGAAAATGACCTGTTTCCCGCCGGTACCCACGGTGATCTGTGACGTCTCGTAGGCCAGCCCGTTCTCCCGCTGGAATTTGTTGACGATCGCCTGTTTGAGTTCAGGCGTTCCATCGACATCGGTGTAACGCGTCGCACCGGCGTCAATCGCCGCCTTGGCCGCCGCACAGATATGCGCCGGCGTATCGAAATCGGGCTCGCCCTGTGAAAGACTGATGACATCCCGTCCCTGGCGCCGCAGTTCAGCCGCCTGGCGCGTAATGGCAATGGTCGGGGAAGGTTGTACAACGTCGAGCTTTGCTGAGAGGGTCAATTCCATGTCTTGTATCCTTTTTGACTAGCCTTGTTTCCTGTATTCAGGGGCTGTTTGAAAGATCAGGCCCCTTCCTCATGCGACACCTTGTCGATGATGTTATGCAAGTGTATAAAGTAAAAATATATATTAATAACGATATTTATTTTCTGTAAGCATCAATTTTATTAATCAATAATGATCCGGGAACTGAAAACCCTTCTGGCCGTGGCCAATTACGGCACCTTCGCTGCGGCGGGCGAACGCATCGGCCTGACCCAGGGCGCGGTCAGTGCCCAGATCCATCGCCTGGAAGACGCCCTGGGATTCAAGCTGTTTGACCGCACAGGACGTTCGGCTTCCCTCAATGCAGCCGGTCGTGAAGCGGTCGCCCGGGCCGGCGAATTGCTGCAGCGCTGGGAGCAGCTTCGCGGCATGATCGAAGGCGCGCCAGCGAAGGGGGAGTTGCGCATCGGCGCCGTGGCCTCGGTGCAATCGACCTGGTTGCCTCTGGCACTCAAGGCGTTTCGCGATGAATTCCCTTACGTGACGATCAAGATCATGCCGGGTGTTTCGCTGATGTTCCTCGGGCAGGTCGAGGCGGGAGAACTGGACCTGGCGATCATGATCAAGCAGCCTTTTTCACCTCCACGGAAATTGAAATGGGAGTCGCTGGCCCACGATCCGTTCAAGCTTCTATGCCATGAAACAGTCGCCGGTGACGACTGGCGCGAAATCCTGCTGCGCGAACCGTTCGTAAGGTATGACCGCTCGTCCTTCGGAGGCCGGCAGGTCACCGAATTCCTGAAGGCCAATAACATTTCGACGCAATACGTGCTTGAACTCGACGACATGGAAGGCATCGTCCAGGCCGTTCGCCGACAGATTGGCGTGGCGCTCATGCCGATTACACCGCACACCTCGCTGCCTGGGGATGTCCGCGCCATCCCGCTCGGCGAAGCCACGTTTTTCAGGGAACTGGGGGTGGTCAGTCAGGAGAGCCTGACCTTGGGATCAGTCACCAAGCGCCTCGTTGAACACTTGAAGCATGCCGTACGGCCAAGCTGAGGCTGAGGACAGACATGCCTTGTCGCTTTGCCTGTTCGATACTGACGGTCATTGTGCTAAAGTCAATGGCTTGTCTCGGGATGACTGTTTTACGGAAATTCTGAAGTATTCGTCCTCCAAAAGGAAATCCTTCGGAGCGTCATCCCCGCGCAGGCGGGGATCCAGAATGTGATTTAGCTGGGTTCCCGCCTGCGCGGGAACGACAGATTCGGACAAAACAGCGGTTCCTTTATCGTTAATTGAAGAAAGGGAGGCGCCATGAGCGTCAATGCAGTTCAGGACATTCGCGCGGCCATCGCGCGGGGAGAATGGAGAAAACCCACATCCGGGCTGGCTCCGGGGTTTACCCAGGCCAACGTGGTGATCCTGCCGAGCAAATACGCCTTCGATTTTCTCCTGTTCTGCGGGCGGAACGAGAAGCCCTGCCCGGTCATCGACGTCTGCGAAAGAGGCGTCACGGCACCGCCAACAGCCGGTCCCGATGCCGACATGCGCATCCATGTTCCGCGTTACCGCATTTACCGCCACGGCGTACTTGAACAGGAAACCGAGCACATCCGCGACCATTTCACCGACGACATGGTCAGCTTTCTGCTCGGTTGCAGCTTCACCTTCGAGCAGGATCTGCTGGACAACGGTGTTCCGGTCCGGCACATCGAACTCGACCGCAATGTGCCGATGTACATCACCAACCGTGAATGCCGCCCGGCCGGGATTTTCTCCGGACCGATGGTGGTCAGCATGCGCCCCATCCCGGCAGCCCTTGTCGAGAAGGCTTCGGCGATCACCGCCAAATACCGCCGTGCGCACGGCGCACCGGTCCATGCGGGCGACCCCGGCGTGCTCGGAATCGGCGATCTGCAAAAGCCCGATTTCGGCGACCCGCCGGAAATGCGGGCGGGCGAGATTCCGGTCTTCTGGGCCTGCGGGGTAACGCCCCAGATGGCACTCAAGCGCGCCAAGCCGGATCTGGTCATCACCCACGCGCCGGGTTACATGTTCATCACCGACATCCGCGACAAGGATCTGGCGCAATCGTGAGCGGATTTCGACAGGCCGAGGCCATCCGGCGTATTGAACATCTGGCGCGCAGGGATCCGGGCCAGCGCGGCTTTGCCGCCTTTGCCGAGACGGGCCATCTGCTGCCGGCAGCGGAAAAGCTTGTCTCGGGAGAGCGTGTCATTCTGGTCACGGGATTCTGCATCCGTGCGGTAATGGTCGGCGAAAACGACGGGCTCTCGGGCACCCTTGCTCTCGCTGACGCTCTGCGCCAGCTTGGGAAAAAAGTCGTGCTGGTGACCGACAAGTACAGCTCCGGGCTCCTGGCTGCCGGCTCGGCCGTCTTCGGTGCACCCTTCCCGATGTTATGCCTGAGCCCTGCCCAGCAGCAGGCCGATGAGGAAATTCATGATCTCCTGCGTTCATTCCTGCCCACCCAGGTAGTGGCCATCGAGCGTCCGGGAAGCGCCATCGACGGGCATTGCTACTCGATGCGCGGCGATATGCTCGACGACCTCGTTCCCGCTGCCGACCATCTGTTGCAGCCCTCTTTCCCGCGCAGCTTCCAGACCATCGCCATCGGCGACGGCGGCAACGAACTGGGGCTGGGAAGTCTGCGCGACGCCCTGAAAAGCCACGTTACGCATGGCGACCTCATTTTCTGCGCGACACCCGCGGACTATGTGATCCCGGCAGGCATCTCCAACTGGGGCGCCTTTGCGCTCGTCGCCGCATTATCGCTGCTCACCGGCCGCCTGCTGAGCCGGTCGCCGGAGCACGAACGCTGCGTACTGGAAGCCCTGCTCGCCGCCGGTGCCGTCGATGGCTGCACCAGGAAGCAAGAACTTTCGGTCGACGGAATCTCCTGGGAAGACTACGCCAGCACCTTGACCAACATCGATCAGGAAGTACGCACTACACTGGAAGCGGCGCTCGGCATTCCTACTGACCAGTAGCCTATTGCTCCAGCCCACAAATGCATGAAATCGTCACCCCGGCGAAGGCGGGGGTCCAGAAGGCGAATCCACTCCAGTACTGGATACCAGCCTTATCGGCATGACGGAAATTTCAGCCTTCATCAGGCCGGAACAATAGCCACACCAGCACTTATCGTGATTCTTTTATGATCCGCCCCCACGCTGGCTGCACCGGCCGCGCATTGGGTTTGTAGAGGCGCTCGAAAATCGCCAGTTGGTCGGGCGATATCTGCTGCGGTTGCTTGAGCACCAGCCACAGCACGTCCTCGGTGCACGGCGGCGTGGTCAGCGAACCCATGAACGTGAAATACTGCCGGCTGACCGGCAACAGGCGATCGACATCGATGCTCTGCCCCGGCGGCATCACTTCACCCCCTTTTTCCAGGGGCAGATTATTCAGCGCCATCTGCACCACCGGATTTTCCTTTCCCTTCTCAAGCAGCACGGTAACAATGGCCAGCTTTCCATCTTCGGACTTGTGCATCAACTGCGCGTCCATGTCGAACACCTTGCCTGCGACTGTAATTTCGGAAGGCCGATGGAAGAGCACCCGGATCAGTTCGTAACTCTTGCCGAGTAAACTGAGGCCGCCGCCATAGACGGACATCTGCAAGTTGCGCCCGCCATCAACGACCCGGAACGACGCCGGTCGATAGAAAAACTGAATCGGCTCAAGGTCAACCGCGATGCCGTCACGAAGATCCAGGGGAGACTGGCGGCGCCCGGAAGCACAGACCGCGTATTCAGCCTTCAGTTTGCTCCAGTTATCCGGGCCGCCATTGCCGTCGTAGGCCCAAGCGATGTCCATCGCTGCCGAAGCCACCGACTTCCTCCCGCCAGCCGAAGCTCCACCGCTTTTACCCGAAAGCTGGGCTCCGGCACGCGAGCTCAGCCGCTGCAAATCTTTCTTCACCTCTTTCTCAACCAGTGCCTCATTCAGCTTGCGCAGATCCGCCGCCACTTCGTCCACCTTCTCGGCGGTCTTGCTCGCCGACACCGCACCCTCCGGTCCGGGTTTCGGCCGACACACTTCGCGCAGCATCCTGTCATCCGGTGTTCCCGAACGCACCGGCATGTCGTAGGGATTCCTGACCTCCTCCTGCCGCAACAATTCGTCTTCGTCCTTGTAGTAGCTGCGTTTCAGCGTGGCATGGGTACGATCCGCACAATCGAAGCGATTGACCACTTCGATAATGCGGTAGGACGACGATGTTTTAGGGTCGACAATCGGTTTGTCGAGCACAATACGACCCTTGGCTGTCGTCATGCCCTCCGCGTCCACGACGATGCTGGACCGGTCGATCTCGACCCGTTTGCCCTGCTCGGTCACCACGACCTGCCAGGCGGCCGAAGCCATGACCGGAACCACCGCCACAAGGACAGCAGCAAGACGCCTGAAGTACATCAGCGGACTCCCGTTATGCGTTTTTATACCCATCTTCTGTTTCACGGAAAACCTGAGGAATACTTTAGCTGAATTTCAGAATTCAACGGGAACTAACTTCGGTTAAGCATCATCAAAGTCATGTGAGTCTTGCTTAATGTCTGCAGTTCCAGTAAGTTAAGCGCTCACGTTAGGGGTGCCGCACCGTTGCCGGTGTAGCTGAGACAGTCCCTTTGAACCTGTACGGGTAATGCCGTCGTAGGGAACCGCCATGACCACTCATTCCAGCTTTTCGCTATCCTCCTCCATTGCCGCTCTGGGTGCATTGTCCGGTGAACGCGCTGCTACGGCGCAAGTGATACCCAACGTCGTCTCCGTTGCCGGCGTAGACCCTTCCGGCGGTGCCGGACTCCTCGCCGACCTGAAGACCTTCTCGGCGCTTGGCGCTTACGGTTGCGGCGTTGTCGCCGCGCTGACCGCACAGAACACCCGTTCGGTCACCGGCGTACACCTGCCGCCGACCGACTTCATCCGCCTGCAGATCGATACCCTGTTCGACGACGTGCCGATCGCCAGCATCAAGATCGGCATGCTCGGCAACGTCGGTGTAGTGCGTACGGTCGCGGATGGCCTGCAAAACCGGAATTTGCCGTTTCTCGTGCTCGACCCGGTCATGGTGGCCAAGAGCGGTGACAAGTTGCTGGCCGACGAGGCAATCGCCATGCTGCGCGAAGCGCTTTTCCCGCTCGCTACGGTGATCACCCCCAACCTGCCCGAAGCAGCGGTGCTGCTTCAAGAAACGGTGCCGGAATCGGTCCGCGACATGCGCCGCGCCGCCGAAAAACTGCGCAACATCCTGCCGCATGTCGGCCAGCGCTGGGTTTTGCTGAAAGGCGGCCACCTGCCCGGCGGCGACCTCGTCGACCTGCTTTTCGACGGCGACCGGATGATCGAACTGGCCAGCCAGCGCATCGACACCCGCAACACGCACGGCACCGGCTGTGCCTATTCTGCCGCCATCGCTGCGCTGCTGCCGCAACGCGCCGACGTCCCAACGGCCGTGCGCGAAGCGCATGGCTGGCTGGCACGGGCCATCGCACAATCCGGTCGCCTGCAGGTTGCCTCATCACCGCAGGGCCACGGCCCGGTGCACCATTTCCATGCCCTCTGGGCAACGGCGTGACGCTGACGCGCCGGTAAAAAGCAACACCCTTCAGCAACACCCTTCATTTTCCGGAAACGATTTCATGAACGCCAACGAAAAATTCATCGCCTCCAACGCCCACGTCGATGCCGCTGCCGTCGAACCCTTGCCGAATTCGCGCAAGATCTATGTTGCAGGCAGCCGTCCCGACATTCAGGTACCGATGCGCGAAATCACGCAAGCCGACACCCCCACCGGCATGGGTGGCGAGAAAAATCCGCCGATCTTCGTCTATGACTGCTCCGGCCCCTACTCCGACCCGCAGGCGAAAATCGACATCCGCAACGGCCTGCCTGCCCTGCGCGCCGGCTGGATCGCCGAACGCGGCGATACGGCATCGCTGAGCGATCTTTCCTCCGAATTCGGTCGCATCCGTGCCGCCGACAAGGCGCTCGACGAACTGCGCTTCCCCGGTCTGCAGCGCAAGCCGCTGCGCGCCCAGCCGGGCAAGAACGTGACGCAAATTCACTACGCCCGGCAGGGCATCATCACGCCGGAAATGGAATTCATCGCCATCCGCGAGAACAACAACCGCGACGCCTACATCGAATCGCTGATGAGATCCGGCCCGCAAGGCACCAAGCTCGCTGCGCTGATGACCCGCCAGCACCCCGGCCAGAACTTCGGCGCGTCGATTCCGAATGAAATCACCCCCGAATTCGTGCGCTCCGAAGTTGCCCGCGGCCGCGCCGTCATCCCGGCCAACATCAACCACCCGGAAGCCGAGCCGATGATCATCGGCCGCAACTTCCTGACCAAGATCAACGCCAACATCGGCAACTCGGCGCTCGGCTCTTCCATTCAGGAAGAAGTCGAGAAAATGACCTGGTCGATCCGCTGGGGTGGCGACACGGTGATGGACCTGTCCACCGGCAAGAACATCCACGAGACGCGCGAATGGATCATCCGCAACTCGCCGGTGCCGATCGGTACCGTGCCGATCTATCAGGCGCTGGAAAAGGTTGACGGCAAGGCCGAGGAGCTGACCTGGGAAATCTTCCGCGACACGCTGATCGAACAGGCCGAACAGGGCGTTGACTACTTCACCATCCACGCCGGCGTACTGCTGCGCTACGTGCCGATGACCGCCAATCGCATGACCGGCATCGTCAGCCGCGGCGGCTCGATCATGGCCAAGTGGTGCCTGGCGCATCACAAGGAAAGCTTCCTTTACACGCATTTTGAAGACATGTGCGA
>JAIFKU010000107.1 GCA_020049495.1 Accumulibacter sp. | reverse complement strand
GAGGCTGCAAACAACAATGATCCAGTACTCTTCGTGGACTATATCGCCTGGGCCAAGGTTATGCTTGCCCGCCGGGGGGTGTTGTCAAAAGACCTCGCCTTCCACCTTAAATGCATGCGTGACGCCCTTGCGGAGCATCTTCCTTCACCTCTTGCTCTAAATGCGCAGCATTTGATTGACCTCGCTCTGCAGCGCCTGCCGACGATGCCGGAAGAGCTTGATAGCCTGATTGACCCTGACCAGCCTCACGCTTTGCTCGCTCAGCAATACCTGCAGGCTCTTCTGCACGGTGAGCGCCATGTCGCCAGCAAGCTCATTCTTGACGCTGTCGAACGCGGAGTTTCAGTAAAAGATATCTACCTGAACGTTTTCCAGCGTACGCAGCACGAGCTCGGCCAACTCTGGCAAAGTAACAAGATCAGTGTTGCACAGGAGCATTACTGCACCGCAGTCACGCAACTCATCATGTCGCAACTTTATCCTTACATTTTCAGCGGCGAGAAAACCGCCGGAACCTTGGTCGCCACCTGCGTGGCTGACGATTTGCACGAAATTGGCATCCGTATGGTCGCTGACTTTTTTGAAATGTCGAGCTGGAACACCTACTATCTCGGAGCCAATACGCCAGATGCAAGCGTCATTCAGGCCCTGATTGAACGCAAAGCCGACGTACTTGGGATCTCAGCGACGATTACCTATCACCTTCATGGCGTCCAGAGGCTGATCCAGAGCGTACGAGCAAACCCGGCTTGTGCAAAAATCGTGATTCTCGTCGGGGGGTATCCTTTCAACCTTTCTCCCGAGCTGTGGAAAACCATTGGTGCCGATGGGTCGGCAACTGATGCCGACGGTGCCATAGCGCTTGCAGAGCGACTGGTAACGCGCAAGCGCAGCAGGGTTGAGCAATGAGACAGGAAGGCGAAGCCCTGGTCTGTGACGCACAGGGATTAGTGCAATCTGTCGTGCACGATGGCTTGAAGCTGGAATCCCGCCTACGTCCGGGCACAAGCGTGATAAATCTGGCCGAAGACGCTGACATCGCCAAGGCACAGCGCTTTCTGGACTTGTTGCAAAACAGCCATGCCGCCTATGACTGGGAAATTACGGTCAATCTGGACGGGCTTCCGGAAACCCTGCATTTTGCCGGCGGGCAGATCGAAGGTGGGTTTCTCGTTATCATTGCTCGTACCCGTGATCAACTCAACGTCCTTAGTGATGAATTGATGCGTATTAACAACGAGCAGACGAACAAGCTTCGGGCTGCCGCCAAAGAGCTTTCTTTATTTGCACGCAAATCAGTCTCGGGTGACGAGCTACTGTTGCAGGAACTCACCACCGTCAATAATGAACTGGCCAATCTGCAGCGTGAAATGTCCAAGGCCAACGTTGCATTGGCGGCACTAAATGAGCAAAAAAACAGATTTCTCGGCATGGCGGCTCATGATCTGCGTACTCCGATTGGCACGATTCTGACCTACAGCGAGTTTCTGGAAGTTGAAGCGGCCGATCGTCTTGACGAGGAACAGCGTTCCTTCGTCAAAATTATCCGTGATTCCAGCCAGTTCATGCTCAACATGATTGACGATTTGCTTGACGTATCGGTGATCGAATCGGGACAACTACGGTTGGAGCGGCAGCCCGAGGATATTGCCGGCCTAATCGGACGCCTGATTGTGCCGCTGCGTCCGCTTGCGATAAAAAAGCAAATCGAATTGTTATTCTCCCCAACTGAAATCCCTTTCCCTGCGGTATCCATTGATGCCGGAAAAATCGAACAGGTTCTCAACAACCTCATTGGCAACGCGGTCAAATATTCGCATGTCAACACGGTGATTAGAATAGCGGCCGCGATCGGTGTCGACGAGATTCGTGTCAGCGTGAGCGACCAGGGGCAGGGCATTCCAAAAGAAGAGCTATCCAGGTTGTTCCAGCCTTTTTCGAAAACCTCAGTGCGATCGACAGGAGGTGAAAAGAGTACCGGTCTTGGATTGGCCATCACACGCCGCATCGTCGAGGGTCACGGCGGCCACATTGAGGTTGAAAGTGAAGTCGGACGCGGGACAACATTTACCTTCACCTTGCCGATACTACCAGATGGTCAATATTGACAATACTGCTGACCCGGAAAACAAACCGCACATACTGATCATTGATGACGATCCTCTTCGTCTGCGGGCAATCACCCTGATTTTGTCCCGTAAGGGTTATGAATTGACTCTGGCCGACAGTGGGGAAAGAGGGTTGGAGTTGCTCATCCGTCAACGATGCGACCTGATCCTGCTCGATGTCGTCTTGCCCGGCATTTCCGGACTTGAGCTTTGTCGAAAGATCAAATCGGATAACGACCTGAACACTATCCCTGTCGTTCTGTTGTCGTCCGCCCTCGTGAGCTCCCAAGCACAAGCAGAAGGGCTTGAAGTCGGCGCAGAAGGCTATCTCTCCTGGCCCATATCATCACGCGAGCTGGTGGCTCGCGTTGCCCTGGCTATTCGATTGTCGCGCGCCCCGGGCAATAAAGTGGCTGACACCATTTTGACCGCCGAGGAAGATGGTTTTTCCGTTTTGACGCTGCGACAAAGGGAGGTGGTGCGCCTGATCGCGCAAGGTCTCACTACGCGCGAGGTGTCTGCCAAGCTCGCCATTCGTTTGCGCACAGCAGAAACTCACCGTGCTGCAGCCATGCGAGCGCTCAATCTTCATTCAGTGGCAGAGTTGGTTAACTACGCGTTTCGACACGGAATGAAGTAACCCCACACCTGATTAGCCACATTATTCATCTCGTCATTCCGGCGAAGGCCGGAATCCAGATGCCCGTTGCACTGGACACCGGCACCTCAAGGGCACTTGAGCCCAAGGCCCCGTTGCCTTCGGGGCGCTTTCGCCGGTGTGACAGAGGTAAAAGTACGGAATACGCGGTTTGCCGTGGTCGGCTGAACTTCATGGCTAATCAAGACCCCACATGAGACGCTCGCCGTGAGTTTGCCTCTGGCGATTCGGCATACCCATACCATGTTCATGGTATGTCTTTCGCTGGTGATGATGTCTACCATACAGTTAAAAGAATTATATCTGGCTGATGCCTTGTAGCATGTCGAATGTTTAACCATGAGCGATATTGGACGAATACTGGTCGTCGATGACACGATCGATGCCCGTGAGGCAGTAACGCGTGTGCTGCGTAACGCCGGTTATTCGGTGTATTCCGCTGGTAACGGCGAGGATAGCCTAAGGCTTCTGGCCGAGATTCAGGTCGACCTGGTTCTTCTGGACATCGTATTGCCTGACATTGATGGCCTGGAGGTCTGCAGACGGCTAAAGCAGGATAGAGCGACGGATTCGCCCTATATTGTGCTATGTACCTCGAAAAAATCTACATCAGAGAATATAACCGAAGGATTCGCTATAGGTGCAGATGGTTACATCGTCCGGCCGATCAGCAATAGCGAACTGTTAGCCAGAGTTCAGGGCTTTCTCCGACACAAGCAAACCCTCGATCGTCTGCACGCCAGTGAGACGGTATATCGATCGCTTTTTGAAGGCAGTCCGCTGCCGATATGGATCGTTTCAGAACGCAGCCGACAGATGCTGGCAGCCAATATGGCTGCCCTGGTGCACTATGGTTATGCGAAGAATGAACTGCATGATCTGTCGTTGACAGATCTCTTCGAGAAAGAACAGGCCGACTCCTTCTGGAGGAAAGAATCAGTTCGGTCTGCAGGCCCTCTGAAGTCAGAGACTTGTCGGCAACGTTGCAAGAATGGACTGTTCTTCGACGCTTATGTTTTTACGCACAGCCTGATTTGGGAAAACGAGTCAGCGAGGGCGGTTACCATCGTCGATATTACCCAGCGCATACAACTCGAAGCGGAAAAAGCGCGCCAGGAAAAATCGACCGACGATGAGTTGAAGTCTTTGGCGCAAATGTCCTCCGGAAGCGAAATGCGCGTTACGGCAAAATCATTCGGCCTTGCGCCACTGAGCGAGGTATCTCCCCAGTTATTCGTTCAACTCGGCAAGGAATACGACAAAGCCATCCAACGGGCGATGGATCAACAAATCTATCGTAATGAAAATCAACTTACACCTAAGTTAAGGAACATCGCCGAGCAGTTGTTCTTCTTGCTCGCTGGCCCACGTGATGTGGTCGAATTGCATCGCAAGGTGATCAAAAATCGAATCGATAACGAGCCATCCAACGCAGTGCAGGGTTATCTCGAAGTTGGCCGGATGACCGTTCTTGAATTGATGGGGCATCTTGCTGCCGCTTATCGCAACAGCTATGTTCCGAAGAACAAGAAAAGTGCAAGCAAAATGGACGAACTGCCTTAACTCTTCAAGAGACTTTTATCATGGATACCTACTTGCTGAAACTCTATATCACCGGGAAAACACAGCGCTCGGATTGTGCCATTAGTAATCTGCGCAGGATTTGTGATGAAGAACTGTCTGGAAAATACCAGGTTGTTGTCATCGATGTTCTGGAACAGCCACAACTGGCCGAAAACGAAAAGATTCTCGCCACACCCACCCTGATCAAGGAGCTCCCGCCCCCAGTGCGGCGGGTCATAGGGGACCTGTCAGATTCCGAGAAGGTGTTGATGGGTCTGGATATTCAGTCTGTACCTCGGCCAGCTCAATAAATCCGACAGAGAGAACAAAATGAACGATCCCATGAATATATACAAACTTGCCACGGGTATTCCCGGCTTTGATCATATCGCTGTTGGGGGAATCCCTCTTGGACGAACGACGCTGGTCAGCGGAACCGCCGGTAGCGCTAAAACAGTTTTGGCCGCCCAGTTCCTGGCCGAAGGGTTGACGAAAGCCGATGAGAGTGGTGTTTTTGTGACCTTTGAAGAATCAGCAACCGATCTGCGTCGCAACATGATTAATTTCGGTTGGGATATTGCACAATGGGAAAAGGAAGGCCGCTGGGCATTCGTCGACGCTTCGCCGGAGCCCGGGCAGGATGTCACATTCAGTGGCAGCTATGATCTGGGTGGGCTTCTCGCACGTATCGAAAACGCAGTTAAAAAGACCGGCGCAAAACGCTTGTCGATGGATTCTCTTGGCGCCGTATTTACCCAATTTACCGACAGTGCCACCGTTCGTCGCGAACTCTTCCGGATTTCGACCGCCCTGAAAAAACTTGGCGTCACATCGCTATTGACCGCTGAGCGCACCGAAGAATACGGAGATATCGCCCGTTATGGTGTGGAAGAATTTGTCGCCGATAACGTCATCATCGTGCGCAACGTCCTGGAAGAGGAGAAACGCCGCCGTACCATCGAAATCCTCAAATTCCGCGGAACAACGCATCATAAAGGCGAGTATCCCTTTACGATCATTCCTGGTGAAGGAATTGTTGTTATCCCGCTGTCGGCGATTCAACTCAAGCAAAAGTCGTCGAATGTACGCATTACTTCAGGTAGTGCTGATCTCGACAAAATGTGTGGTGGAGGCTTCTTCCGCGACTCGATTATCCTGATTTCAGGGGCGACTGGAACGGGCAAAACACTGTTATCCACCGAATTTATCGCCGGCGGAGTCAATAAGGGTGAACGCTGCCTGCTCTTTGCCTTTGAAGAGAGTAGCGAGCAGCTCTATCGCAACGCCAATGGCTGGGGCGTTTCTTTTGAGGACATGGAAAAGGCAGGAAAGCTGATGGTCGTTTGTGAGTATCCCGAAACGGCGGGTCTCGAGGACCACCTGATCTTCATGAAAAAAGCCATTGAACGTTTCAAACCCAATCGCGTTGCTATCGACAGCCTGTCAGCGCTTGAGCGGGTTTCTACCAGCAAGGGCTTCCGCGAGTTCGTAATCGGCCTGACTTCGTTTATCAAGCATCAGGAAATCGCCGGGTTGTTTACAGCGACGACGCCGAACCTTCTTGGCGGCAGCTCGGTAACAGAAGCGCACATCTCAACGATTACCGACTCAATCATACTGCTGCGCTATGTCGAAATGTTTGGCGAGATGCGTCGCGGTATGACTGTCCTGAAAATGCGCGGATCAATGCACGACAAGGATATTAGAGAATTTACCATCGATGCAGAAGGAATGAAAATCGGCAAGCCCTTCCGTAACGTGAGTGGGATTCTTTCCGGCAATCCACACAACTCCAGCGCCAGCGAAATCGAGCGTATGGGCTCACTCTTCAGAGAGGAAGCCTAGAGGCATGTCAATGATCCGGAATCACCATGCAGTTCATTAGGCAGATAAACAGGCGCGTACTCTTGGTTGACGATGAGCCGGCCAATCACGCGGCCATGCAACGCCTTCTGCAGCAAGCAGGTTACGAAGTGTTCGGGGCCGCCAACGGCAAGGAAGGACTGAGTCTTGCACGACGGTGTCAGCCGGCGCTGATGCTTGTTGATGTCAATCTGCCCGACATCAGCGGCCTGGAGGTGGTCAAACAAATCAAGGCCGTGCCTGCGCTGTCTTCTATCGTAACAGTGAGTATTTCTGCTGTGCAGACCTCATCGGAAGACCAGTCCGCAGGCCTGAATATGGGGGCGGATGGCTATATTACACGACCCATTTCCAATCAGGAGTTTCTGGCGCGGATCAACAGTCTTATGCGCTTGAAGAAGGTGTTTGACGACCTTCATGCGAGTGAACGCCGGTTGCAGACCATCATTCAGTACAACGCTGACGGCCTACTCATTGTTGGCGAGGACGGGCAGATCGAGTTCGCCAACCCGGCAGCCGAAGCGTTTTTTGGTTGTGCTTGCGGAGAATTGATCGGAAAAGAATTTGGTTATCCAATTGCCGCAGATACGGCGACAGAGATTGAATTGCTCACCCGTTCTGCCCAGCCGCTGATGGTACAAATGCGCGTTGCAAGAATCGATTGGGAAGGTCGCCCGGCGTTACTGGCATCGATGCATGATGTTACCGAACGTAAAGCAATCGAAGCCGAACTCGAAAAGCACCGGCATCATCTGGAGCGAATGGTTGAGGACCGTACCTCCGCGCTATCCCTTGCCAAGGATGCAGCCGAATCAGCCAACTTGGCCAAGAGTGCCTTCCTGGCCAACATGAGCCATGAGATCCGCACGCCGATGAACGCCATCGTCGGCATGGCCCACATCCTCCGTCGCAGTCACCCCACTGCGGAGCAAGCCGCCAGACTCGACAAGATACACGATGCCTCTCTACACCTGCTTGAGATCATCAATAACATTCTTGATATCTCCAAGATTGAGGCGGGTAAATTCAATCTGGAAGAGGTCCCCTTTTCCATCGACGGTTTGATGAACAACGTTCGTTCATTCATTGCCGAACGCTCGCAAGACAAAGGCTTGACCTTGCAGAGCGAACTTGGCTCCTTCCCCGATCAGCTTTATGGTGATTCGACCCGGCTCCAACAAGCTTTACTGAACTATGCCATCAATGCGGTAAAGTTTACCGAAAAGGGAGGCATCGTCCTGCGCGCTTTCAATCAGGAGGCGAATGGTGAGACCATAACGGTACGCTTTGAAGTTCAAGATACGGGTATTGGTATTGCTCCCGAAATTCTTCCACGGCTTTTTAGTACATTCGAGCAGGCCGACAACTCGACAACGCGCAAGTATGGTGGAACCGGACTTGGATTAGCCATCGTTCGACGGCTGGCCGAGTTGATGGGGGGCGAGGTGGGTGTAGACAGCACTTCCGGAGTCGGCAGCACCTTCTGGTTCACTGCACGCCTGAAGCAGAAGGACGGTCTTGAAGCGATCAAATCGACGGCGCCGACAAAGGATGCCGAGCAGTTGATCAAGCAGCACTTTCAGGGGTCTCGCATTCTGCTCGTTGATGATGATCCGGTGAATCTCGCCATGGCCCAGATCTTTCTTGAAGAGTCAGGGCTTCGTGTCGATAGCGCGGAAAATGGTGTCGAAGCGGTTCATCTGTCAAAAGATACGGCTTACGCCGTCATCCTCATGGATATGCAGATGCCTCAACTGGATGGTTTGCAGGCGACCCGGCAGATTCGAGATTTGCCGGGCTATCGGGAGACGCCGATTCTGGCGATGACCGCGAATGCCTATGCCGAGGATAAAGCGCGCTGCCAGGAAGCCGGAATGAGCGATTTTATTACCAAACCTTTTAATCCTGATCTGCTGTTTTCAACCCTGCTTAAATGGTTGCAGTCCAGGAAGCAGTCCTGAAAATGTAGTGAGCGTTGTGTAAGGCCCAAATGGCAAGCGCAATAATTTTTCGAGACAGCTTCTAAGCTCGGGACCCTTGCGCAACGCGGTGTTCTGCCAGGGGCTACGTCATGTGCGGTGACTGCTGTGATCTAAATAACGTGAAAGGTGACGAGTTGTCGATGCGGATTTGTCGTTCTGGCCGTACAGCACTTGGAGTAGTCTTTGTGCTCTCCCTGCTGTTATTCGCCCCCCTAGCTCTGGCGGCAGCTCCAAGTATCCGCGTCGGCGTGTATGACACCAAACCCTTGGTTTTTGTCGAGAATGGTGTTGCCAAGGGGCTGTTTGTTGACGTACTCGACCATATTGCCAAAGAGGAGGGTTGGCAGCTTCAGTACGTTCCTGGTACTTGGGCAGAGAATCTGCAGCGCCTGAATGATGGCGAGATCGATCTTCTTTCGACGATTGCCTATTCTGAAGACAGAGCCAAAACCTTCAGTTTCACCAAAGAATTTGTCGTTCTGGATTGGGGTGTGATCTGGCAACGCCCCGGAGGTTCCATTCAGAGTGTGCCTGATCTGGCCAACAAGAAGATTGCCATTCTTAATGGAGATATCTAC
>JAIFKU010000069.1:13011-39416 GCA_020049495.1 Accumulibacter sp. | reverse complement strand
TCCTGCTGCTCGGCATCCCGGTCGCCTTCTCGATCGCGCTGAGCTGTCTGGCCACCTACTGGACGGAAGGCTTCCCGCTCGAACTGGCGTTCCAGAACATGATTTCCGGAATGAACGTGTTCTCCTTCCTGGCCATCCCGTTCTTCATCTTCTCCGGCGAACTGATGCTGCACGGCGGCGTCGCCGACAAGATTGTCAGCTTTGCCCGCAATCTGGTCGGGCACTTGCGCGGCGGCCTAGGCATGGCCAACGTCGTCGCCTGCACCATCTTCGGCGGTGTCTCCGGCTCGCCGGTGGCCGACGTCTCGGCCATGGGCGGAGTGATGATCCCGATCATGAAACGCGGTCACGACCCATGCCTCTCTGGCCGGGGCCCTGATGCCGACCTCGCACAATCTGATCATCTACGCCTTTGCCGCCTCGAGCAGCGGCGGCATGCTGCTCGGGCATAACGTCATGATCAAGGGCGTGTCGATCGGCGAACTGATGTTTGCCGGGCTGCTGCCGGTCATCGTGCTGATGACCTGCATGCTCTTTGCCGCGTTCTGGGTGGCCCGCAAGGAAGGCTATCCCCGCCGTCCCGATGGCACGCCGTCAACGACGCTTGACCCGTTTGCCGGCTGGACTGCCGTCTTCACTTCGTTCATTGCCGCGATTCCGGGCATGTTCGTGATTGTCATCATCCTCGGCTGCATCATCGCCGGGATCACCACGGCTACCGAAGCGGCCGGCATCGCCGTGACCTACACGCTGCTCCTGACCTTCGTCGGCTACCGCACGATGACCTGGGCCAGGCTGATGAAAGCGGCGGCCAAGGCGGCCAAGACGACGGGGGTCATTCTGCTGCTGATCGGGGTGTCGACGATGTTCCAGTACATCATGGCCATTCTGGAGATTCCGGACAAGACGGCCGAGCTGATGCTGTCGGCGACCAACAATCCGTACATCATGTTCTTTCTGATCAACATTATCCTGTTTCTGCTCGGCACCTTCATGGACATGGCGGCGACGATCCTGATCTGTACGCCGCTGTTCCTGCCGCTGGCCATCCAGATGGGCATGGGGCCGGTGCAGTTCGGCATGGTCATGCTGCTCAACTGTGCGCTGGGTCTGAATACGCCGCCGGTCGGCACGACGCAGTTCGTCGGTTGTGCCATCGGGGGGATTTCGATCGAGCAGGTGATGAAGAGCATTCTGCCCTTCTACGGCGCCCTCTTTGCCGTGATGGCCGTGGTCACCTACTTCCCCTGGTTCTCCCTGTGGATCCCGTCTCTGCTCAAGGGCGCTCCGGTTTATTAGGGCAGAGGTGAAACACTTTCGTAACGGGATCTTCGGATCCCGTTTTTTGTGCCTGTTTTCGGAAACGGATGGGCTTTCTGACGCCGGTATCTGGCTTCTCACCGCTGATCGGATTAAACTAAAACTTCACCGGCATTATGCTGGCAATCACGAGGAGCATGACCATGGGCAAAGCAAAGGAAACCAGCAAGGAAACAAAGAAACAACCGGCCAAGACTCCCAAGGAAAAGAAAGCGGCCAAACAGGCCAAGAAACACGCTTCAGACGTCGTCCCCATGGGTACGACCCGCTGAAGCAGACTTATTTCACGTCGAACTCGAAACTGGCCGCCACCTGGCCTTCGACCAGTACCTGAAGATGCCGGTGGCCGGCCGGTTCGCCGGGTCCGACTGCCCATTCGCCGTAGATTTTTCCGTCCACCGGGACCAGTTGCCTCTGGCTGACCTGGTTGCGCCGCTGTTGCGGAAGATCCAGAGTTGCCCCCGATGAATCCGGTGCTTTGCCGGCCGTGGCCGGGCTGGGCAGCAGGTATTCTTCAGCAATGCTCAAGGCGCGTTGGGTCGTGCGTACCTCGATCACCCAGCCATAGCGTTGCCCCTGCCGGTGAGGAACGACAAGCGTGGGCTCGAAAACCATTTCCTGCGGATTGCTGGCGTCGAAGGTACCGAATTCGGCGCTGACGATCTCTACGGAGGCCCGAACCGGAGGCGGAGGCGCCGCACTGGAAATCCCGGCAACGAACACGAAAACAAGAATGAGCAAGTTACGCATCGTCTGCCATATTATGGTTTCCGGGTAAAACACGACAGCACGTCACGCCCGCAATCGCGGCCAGCGCAAGGCCAGGCTCAGGCCCGAGGCGCCGATGACCAACATGCCGATAACGGATAACAGATCCGGCAGATGACCGAAAACGATCCAGCCGAGCAGCATGGCCCAGATGAGCTGAACATAGAGCATCGGTGACAGACTGGAGGCTGGCGCCTCGTGGAAGGCGTGGATCAGCAGGAAATGTCCGGTCCCGCCGTAGAACCCGAGCGAGAGGATGAGCAAGGCCTGGCTTGGCGAAGGGATTAGTCCTGTCCAGAAAAACGGCAAGAGGCAGGACATGACGACCGTACCCACAAGTGCAATGTAAAAGAGCTGTCGCATCGGCGGTTCGGTCGCTGAGAGCTTGCGCGTAAGAATTTGATAAGCGGCGTAGCTGAGGGCCGAACAGAACGCATAGAAAACACCCAGACCCTCCATGGCCCCACCCGGCCTGACGATGAGCAGAACGCCACAAAACCCCGCCAGCGTTGCCAGCCAGTGTTTTATCTGCAATTTCTCCCCGAGCAGAGGTCCGGCCAATAGCGCCACCAGCAGCGGCGTAATGAAAACGATGGCCGTCGTTTCGGCGAGCGGCAGTACCCGGAAAGCCAGCAAAACGAATAGCGTGCTGCTGACCTGGGTGAGCGCGCGAAAGATCATCAGCCAGGGTTTCCTCGTCTGGACAATCTCGCGCCCCATGCCCGGCGCCGTGGCGACGAGCATGAACAGAAGGTGGGTAAGGTAGCGCGCCCAGGCCAGCAAGGGAATGGCAAAAAAGGCCGTCATATACTTCGCGGTGGCATCGGATACGGCGAAGAGCAAGAGCGCCGTCAAAAAGAAAAAGATGCCCTGAATTTTTTTATTGTTCACTGAAAAATGAAATCCGGTTTGAAAATGAGAATTACCGGCCGTGCGCCGCATCGGCCAGAAACTCCGTATAGATTCTGCCCAGAGCCTGTTCCATCGCCATGGCAAAAGCCCCCAGCGAATCGTCGCTGGCTGACTGCTCTGCCAGATAGGTCTTGTTCACCTTTGACTTCCCATCGACCAGCAAGTGCAGCTCCAGCGACGCGACGGCCTTGCTGTTCTTGCCGGACACAACGCGCTCAAAGCTGACAATGCGTCCTTCGATTACATTCGCCAAAAGCTTGCTTCCGGCAAGACCCGGCGCGTTACCGAGACTGGCCGCGAGGTGTCCCTGCACCAGTTGGGCCGGAGGATAAAGCCAAAGATGATAATGATACTGGCGCAACTGGCGCAGGCTGCTGGCTTCGCTATAAACGATAGGGCGCTCCGAATACAGGCTGTCGGCGCGCAAGGGCTGCACGGTAATCCCGCCAGAGAACGCCGTGCGCGTAGCGGGAAGGGGCACGGGCTGCAGGCGATAGAAGTTGTCGGTGGGCGTCGGCGGAATACTGCCGCAGCCGGCAAGCAGCAGGCAAAGGCCGAAGAAAAAAAGAGTCATTCGGTTCATGGCAATACTCCTGCGGCGTCCGTTGACGGCCGGCTCTGGATCAGCGCCGCCGGATTGTCGCGAATGGTACGACTGAATTCGTTCAGGTTGCGCCCGGCCGATTCAAGCTGATAGAGCGTCGCATCGACGCGGCGCAGCGATTCCTTCATATCCTTGCCGCCGCTATTGACGATCTGGCGCGAATCCCTGACCAGACCTTCGATTTCGGCACGCACCACGGCAATATCCTCAGACAGCTTGAGCGCATTGGCCGAAGTACCATCCGCATTCCTGAGCAGACGGTTCCAGTGATTCACGTTGTCCTCGCTGAACAGGGCATCGACACGTCCCGCTGTGCGGTTGATGCGCTCCAGTGTCGAACGCATGTCGGCCATTGCCGGGGTGACGTTCAGGCTGATCTGCGCGAGCATCGGCTTGATGCTCGTTTCGGTGATCCTGCCGAGTTCGGAAGCCAGCGCCGCCACCGAATCCATGAGATTGACGTTGCTGCCTCCGGCAATGTCTCCACCGGCCGGCAGCACCTCACGCCGGCCGCCCTCCCTGATTTCAACCAGCGGCGCACTGAGCAGCCCCGGGGTGGCAATCACGGCGCGGCTGTCGACCGGAATCTTCAGCGGTTTTCTCAGGTTGAGCGTAATGCGGAACATGGTGCGGTTGTCGCGCGCCACCGGCTCGACCCCGGAAACGTTGCCCACCTCGAAACCCTCGTAGGTCACCACCGTCCCCTCCTTGATGCCGGCCACGTTGGCGAAGTGGGTAAAGTAGATATCCCCTTTGGCACTGTGCCCGGTAATCCGGTACAGCGCGTAGAACAGTACTGCGGCCATCAGCAGCACGAAACTGCCGACCAGCAGGTAATTGACGTTATCGCGTTTCATCTGATTCTCATCCTGAAAACCTCATGCTCAAAGACGGCAAGGACCTATTTTCGCTTGTTTCACCAGTCATCAGAAAATCTCCCGGGTCAGGCGTTCCATATATTCGTCGGGGTTGATAGCTTCGTTTCTCGGCGTGCGGTTGAGCAGCGACTGAATACGCGGGTTGTCGCTGGCACGCACGGCGGTGACCGTATCCGACATCAGGATGCGCCCCTGATCGAGCACGGTGATGCGATCGGCGATCTTGAAGGCGCTCTCCAGCTCGTGCGTGACCACCACAATCGTCATGTTCATCGCATCGCGCAAAATCAGGATCAATTCGTCGAGCTCTGCCGAAACGACCGGATCCAGACCGGCCGAAGGCTCGTCAAAGAACAGCAGGCGCGGGTCCATGACGATGGCGCGCGCCAGTGCAGCACGTTTGATCATCCCACCCGACAGCTCGGCAGGCATCAGGTTTTCGAAACCGGCCAGATTGACCACTTCCAGCTTCATGCGGCTCATGATGCGCATGGTATTTTCGTCGAGCCGGGCATGCTCGCGCAGCGGCAGTTCGACGTTTTCTCCGACGGTCATCGAGTTGAACAGCGCACCGCCCTGAAAGGCCACGCCCATGTTTTTACGCAGGTCGTACATCTGGTCGGCGTTGAGCTGGGTGATATCCTTGCCGAGCAGCCTGATGCTGCCCGAGGTCGGCTGATGCAGACCGAGCAGATGGCGCAGCAGCGTGCTCTTGCCCGAACCGCTGCCGCCCATGATGACCATGATCTCGCCCTGCCGGGCCTGAAAGCTGATGTCGTCGAGAATCTTCCGGCTCCCGTAGTGGGTCACCAGATGGCTGACGTCAATGGCGAGTTCTGGAATTTGCATTTAAGAAACGAGTCGCTTTAAACACAGAGAACACGGAGGCACGGAGCTCACAGAGAATGAATTCTGGAAACCTCTGTCGATAATAAGTCTTCTCACATCTTTGTTTCTTTTTCTCAAGGTTTTTCTCCGTGCTCTCTGTGTCTCTGTGCGCTCTGTGTTGAATGAGCTTACCGGCTCGTCAGGAAAGTGAACACCATGTCGGCCAGGATGATGCCGATGCAGCCGAGCACCACGGCGCGCGTCGTCGCCCGCCCCACGCCTTCGGCACCGGCAGTCACATTGAAACCGTTGGCCGAGCCGATCAGGGTGATGATCACCGCGAAGATGAGACTCTTGAGCACGCCGTGAATCACATCCTGGGCAACCAGCACTTCGAAAGTCCGGGCGAAAAAAATGCCTATCGGCAGGCTCAGCTCACCCGCGCAATACAGGGCTCCGCCGAACAGCGCGATCAGGTCGGACATGACGGTCAGCGCCGGCAGGGTCAGCAGCATGGCGGCCAATAATGGCGCTACCAGATAACGCACCGGATTGATGCCGATCACGCGCAGCGCATCGATTTCCTGCGAAATCTGCATGGTGCCGATGCGCGCGGCAATGGCCGAACCGGAACGCCCGGCGACGAAGATCCCGGTAATCAGCGGCGCGAACTCGCGCGTTACCGACAGCGAAATACCGAGCACCACCTGTCCCTCCGCGCCGAAGGTGCGCAAGGTGTAGATGCCTTGTATGGCCAGCATCATGCCGGTAGCGAAAGAAGCCAGCGCAACGATGGGAATGGCATTGACGCCAACGCCGACGGCCTCCCTGAAGATCGCGCCCAGGCGTACCGGCTGACGGCGCCAGCGCCCGAACAACAGCCAGTAGCACGCCTCGGCCAGCAGGGCGGCGTGATAGCCGATCTCCCTGACCGATTGCAGGCTGCGCTGGCCGACTTGCGCGACGAAGGATAAAAGCGTGTTCAAGGGGTTGAGTTAAATGATTTCATCGAGCGAGTCATAAATCGGGAAGACCTTGTCCAGCCGCGCCAGCTTGAGAACATTCATCGCCGATTGCGCCACGGCCACCAAGCCGAATTCCAGACCCTGCTTTCTCGCCGTCTGATAGCCTTCGACCAGACTGGCCACGCCGGAACTGTCCATGTAGCTGACTGCCGAGAGTTCGACGAGTAGCGGCATTTTAAGCTTGAGGGCATTGAGAATGGCCTCGCGCGCCCGCGGCGATGAATGCAGGTCAACATCGCCGGAAAGGCGCACCAGCTTGAACGGCAAGCGGTCTTCGATCTGAATATCCACTGGGCTTCCTTCAATAAATCCGCTTGCTCAGTTGCAGGCAGTTGGTAAATCCTTCGGGCGCCGGTTGGTAGGCCACGCCATCCATCAATTCACGCATGAAGCGCACACCGAGACCTCCGGGACGCAGTTCATCGAGAGCCCTGGGGCGCAAATCCGCATCGCTCGCCGGCAGGCCATTATCCAGCAAATGCACGACCAACACAGCGTCATCAACGGACAAGCGCAACGAAAAATACTGGCCGTCGGCAAAAGCGTAGCCGTGCTGGATGATATTCATGCACGCCTCGTTGATCGCCAGCACCACCTGCTCGTTGCATTCCTCACCACAACCGGCACGCTGGCAGGCCTCACGCAGCGTCGCCCGCAGCTCCGACAGAATATCGCTCGTCGCACGGAAAGTCTGATCGAGCAGCGTCTTCATCAGCCGATCACCAGCAGGGTCAGGTCGTCGTGCAGACGCACGCCGGGGCGGACCAGCGCTTCGGCTACACCCGCCAACTGATCGGCAGGCGGCAGAAGCGAATGCTTGTCGAGCAGGGCCTTCAGGCCAAAAAGCTCAAGCATGCTGCCGTCGCTCGCCCAGCCCTCGGTCACGCCATCCGTAAAGAGATAAAGCCGTCCGCCATCAAGCATCAGGGACTGCGTCGTGTACTCCATGCCGGGCAGGATGCCCAGCGGCGGCGAGGACTCTTCAAGTTCGCGATAGATACCCGCCCGGCTGCGAAAGAGCGGCGGTTGATGTCCGGCATTGGCGAATACGATTTGTCCGCTCACCGCGTCGAATACGCCCGCCGCCATGGTGACGAACATCCCGTGACTGGCCGTTTCGGCAATCTCGTTGTTGAGCAGCGACATGAGGCCCGCCGGATCGTGCACCGTCTTGCCCAGGCAGCGGAACAGGCTGATCGTCTTGGCCATCAGCATGGCCGCGTTCATGCCCTTGCCCGACACATCGCCTAGCCCCCAGGCAATGCGTCCATCAGGTAAAGAGAAGAAATCGTAGAAGTCTCCGGAGACCTCGAACGCCGAAAGATTCAGCCCTTGTACGGGAAAATCGGCGGCCGGCTGATCGGGCAACAGATCGCGCTGGATCTCGCGCGCCAGATCGAGTTCGCGCCGCATGCGCTCCTGCTCGACCAGCGCCTCGGTCATCTGCGCGTTGTGAACAGCCAGCGATACCATGCCGGCCAGTACCTGCAAAAACTGCTTGTCGGCCAGATCGAACAGACCGTCGCCCTTGCGCTTGTTGATCACCTCCAGTGCGCCCAGCATGCGCCCCTTGACCCGCAAGGGAGCGCACAGGATCGAACGGGTACGGAAACCGGTGCTATCATCGACGGCAGAACTGAAGTCGCCATCGGCCGACACGTCGCGTACCATCTGCACCGCGTTGTTGGTCAACGCCCGCCCGACAATGCCCTGATTCCTCGGGATAACCAGGCCCTCGATGGAAACCGGCCCGGCGCAGGACAGGCAGGTCAACTTCTCGTTTGATGCATCGAGCAGGAAGATGGACGCCGCCTCGGTATCCATGTACGTCATGATCTGGCGGATCGCGTTGGCCAGCGTTTCGCTCATCGCCGGAGAGCCGGCGAAATCCTGGCTGATCGCCGCCAGCAGTTCCAGGTCGCCGACCAGCGGCGGACTGGCACCGTTTTCGATCAGTTGCTTGGCAAGCTCAATGCTCACAGGGAATAGTCCGATTCACCGGGATTCGTCATAGCGCAGGAAATCGCATTATCGCAAAGTAATGGCAACTTGTCGGATTGTTCATGAGCCATGGACGGCCATCGCCGATCACGATCATTGCCGTCCGCCGACCTTTTCCTTTCTCCTGCTGATTGATTCCGGCCATTTCACGGACAATACCGACGGTCGCCGGCCACATGCGGTTTTGGAGCCGCGCATAACTATTCTTTCGAATAATCTTTTCCCGTGTTTTCATGTTCTTCAATCTCGTCGCACAGAAACGGGCGGGACATTGCTGTTGTTGATATCTGGCTTGCCAAACTTACTCTTTGCCACAACCGTCCTGCTCCCGGTTTCGTGGTGCCGGCGTTGTTGGCAATGTAGTTACAACAATAAAGGTGATTACCGATGTGGCGACCATCACCCAAAGCAATGCGGAAAACCCGGCCTGTTTGACCACGGGCCCAATCAGCCAGACGGCAAGGGAACTGGCGCCCAGGGCTATCGTCAGGCGCATGCCGGAAACTCGAGAACGCATGGCGTCATCCACATATCGCACTAGCATCGCATCAGTAAAGGGGACCGCACCGAAAACTGCTGCCATGAACACAATCTGTGACACATAAAACGGCCAACCATCAACGCTGGTCGAGGCAATCAGACCGATGAACTGCAGCGCAACCACGCTTAAAAACAGCGGCTTTAACGAAATTTTGTCGATCAGATTCCCGACAACCAGTTGGGCCAGCGATGCCAGGGCATAAACAAGTGCAAGTAAAACGCCAATCCGGGCCGGGTCTTGCGAAATCTGGCTTATCTTGCTAGTCAATAATTCATAGTTGCTGCTTGTGGAGAAGTTGAACAACATGCTTCCACAGGTCGTAGCGACGGTCATGATGAGCAGCAGTCTGGCAATCGACATGCCGGTGCGGCCGCCCGGCGTGGCCTTCTTCTTTCCCGGGGCTGCGCTTTCTAGCGTCGCGTACATGGCAAACACCAGACCAAAGATGATGCTGATGACCCCGGGAACGAGAAAAGCAATTCGCCAGCCATAATACTTGATCAGCAAGCCGGTCACTCCCGCCGCCGCCGCCACACCGAGGTTTCCGACGAATCCGTTAAGGCCAATGGCCCAGCCTGGGCGAAGTTCTCCCTGGACGAGTAGCGGTATTCCGACCGGATGGTAGATGGATGCCGCACATCCGAGTATTGCCAGGGCGATTGCCAGTTCCACGGGGGAGTTCGTGGCACTGACGATAATTGATGCCACGCCTGTACCGATGAAGAAAACGATCATCATCGGGCGGCGGCCCCACAAGTCACCAAGGCGCCCCGATGGCAAGGAGCCGAGTCCAAAGAAGAAGAACGCCGTCACGCTGTAGGGCATCAAGTCTTCCCAGCGTTGCAATCCGAAATCCTTGGCAATGGACGTTACCGCAGTGGCAAAGATCAATAAAAACATGTGGTCAAGAGCATGGCCAATGTTCAGCAGGAGTTTTGTCGTGAAATTTTGCATGAGCAGGATTATCGACTACGTTTGCGTTGCTGTTTTGCTATTGAGCGAAATAAAATGTGCTCAGGTTTTCTGCGGCTAGTCTAAGCGCTCAGTACCACGGCAAAACTTCAGCCACATATAGCCGAACACGCCTGAACACAGCGACGCTACCAGGATGGCTATTTTTGCGGCATTGACGGTTTCTGCGTTGCCGGAAAATGCCAGACTGGTGATGAAGATGGACATCGTAAAACCAATTCCGGCAAGCATTCCTGCTCCGCAGATGTGACGCCAATTCAGATCAGCCGGAAGCCGGCACATGCCGGTAATCACGGCAATGAAACTCAGCGCGACAATACCGACTGGCTTTCCCAGCACCAGTCCGGCGATGATACCAGTCCCATTCGCACTCATAAGGCCCTGCTGCCATCCCGCGTTGATCACGATACCTGTGTTGGCCAGTGCAAAGATCGGCAGGACAATGAACGCGACCGGTTTATGCAAAACGTGCTCCAGTCGATAGGAAGGAGATGTCTCGTCTTCGACCGTTGCGGTAAATGGAATCGCAAATGCCAGGAGCACGCCTGTTATCGTGGCATGAACGCCAGATTTGAGCATCAAGAACCACATCAGCAAACCACCGAGCAAGTACGGAATGAGCGACATGACCCTGAACAGGCGATTAAGCATGAGCAGCACGGCGAAAACCGCGAGTGCGCTTAACAAATGAGCCACAGAAAGCTGTGCCGTATAAAACAAGGCAATCACGATAATGGCGCCCAAGTCGTCCATCACGGCTAGCGCTGTCAGGAAGATCTTCAGCGAGGCAGGAACCCGGCTGCCTAACAAGGCCAGTACGCCCAGCGCAAAGGCAATGTCCGTTGCCATTGGAATACTGGCTCCTGCTTGCGTTGGCGTGCCCGAGTTGAGCATGAAATGAATCAGCGTAGGCACCCCGATCCCGCCGAGTGCAGCAATGATCGGCAGCAGTGCATGCTTGAAATTCGAGAGTTCGCCTATGTATAACTCGCGCTCCAACTCCAGTCCGATAAACAAGAAAAATACCGCCATCAGCGCATCATTGATCCACTGCTCCACACTCAAACCAAAAAAGACGAGATGCCAGAAACCTGTGTACGCAGTTCCAAAAGCTGAATTTGCAAAGGCAAGCGATACCATCGTGCAGACGATCAGCAAAATACCGCTCGCCTTTTCTGAATCGAAGAAGTCCGTGAATGTCTTTGAGATTGTCGGCTGCATACTGGTCATGATGCTGTTTCCATTGCGCCAGTGAAATATCCTGGCGAGTGACTATGTATTCCCAGGCAGCCGGAGAGTCCGGGCGTTCGCCCAAAGCAGTATCCGGAAACCCTTTGCTTTGTTCTTCAGGTCATCAGTTTTGCATTCCAGCCAAATGGTTCAATACCCCACGGCCGTACCTGCAGGCCGACGACTGTCGTGAGCTCCATAATAGAACCCGGAACGAACCTTGCCCGACAGCGCTGCATCATTGCCTGAACTGGTCGAGGGCAAGGCCGTGCCGGGCAGGCCGACCATGATCAGTTCCGCCGCACCCCAGGGCGTCTGTTCGCTCATCCGGTAACCCATCTCACGCAGGATTTTAAGGGTATCTGCCGACAGGCCGCGGGTTTCGTAATAGACCTCGTCCGGCAGCCATTGCTGGTGGATGCGCGGCGCATCGACCGCTTCTTGAAGTTCCATGCCATGGTCGATCACGTTCAAGGCCGTCTGCAGTGTGATGGTGATGATGCGCGAGCCGCCCGGGGAACCGAGCACCATGAAAATCTTGCCGCCCCGGGTCACCAGGGTCGGCGCCATCGACGACAGTGGCTGTTTCTGCGGGGCAATGGCGTTGCTGACGCCTTGCACCAGACCATACAGATTCTTCACGCCGATCTTGGTGGTGAAATCATCCATCTCATTATTCAGAAAGAAGCCGGTTCCCGGTGCGATCACCAGCGCACCAAAACGGCCGTTGATAGTATAGGTGGTGGACACGGCATTGCCGTCCTTGTCCATGATCGAATAGTGCGTGGTTTCGGTTTTTTCATGCGGCGCCACGCCGGGCTGCACTTCAACCGACGCCGTGGCCTTGTCGCTACTGATCTTGTCGCGGATGGCGGCAGCGTAGGATTTGCTCAACAGCCGGTCGAGCGGGTTGTTCACAAAGCGCGGGTCGCCAAGCAGGGTGTTGCGGTCCATGAAGGCGTGGCGCATGGCTTCGGCCATGACGTGGACCGACGCTGCGGAATTGAAGCCCATTCTTTTCAGGTCGTAGCCCTCGAGTGTGTTGAGGATCTGGCACAGCGTCGTGCCGCCCGAACTTGGCGGTGGAGCCGACAGGAAAACATAGCCACGGTAATCGCAGGAAAGCGGCGTGCTTTCGCTGATCGTGTAGTTGGCGAAGTCGGCCGCCGTAATGATGCCGCCGCCCTTCCTGGCCGCAGTTTCAACGGCGGCAGGAAGCGCGCCTTTATAGAAGGCGTCGGGACCGCGCCGTGCGATGGCTTCGAGCGTTCTGGCGAGGTCTTTCTGTACCAGTCGATCTCCCGGCTGCAAGGGCGAGCCATCGCGACGCAGGAAGATTCTGGCGGCTTCCGGATCTTTTGCAATGAGCTGAACGCTCGTATCAAGAATATCGGTATCGCCGCGATTGAGGATGAAGCCCTGACGCGCCAGCCTGATGGCCGGCTTCATGACCTGCGCACGAGTCAGCCTGCCGTATTTTTGCAATGCGCTATCGAGCCCGAGTACGGTTCCCGGCACACCGGCGGCCAGATAACCGTGAAGACTGGCATTCTTGATGACATTGCCCGCTGCATTGAGGTACATATTGGCCGTGGAGGCCGCTGGCGCTTGTTCCCGGAAGTTGATGAAAATATCACGCCCGTCGGCCAGATGGATGGTCATGAATCCACCGCCACCGATATTGCCGCAGCACGGGTTGACCACGGCCTGCGCGTAACCGACGGCGACCGCGGCATCGACGGCATTGCCACCCATTTTCAGGATGTCCACGCCGACTTTTGACGCCAGATGCTGCGCTGTCACGACCATGCCGTTTTTTGCTTCGCGCGCAGGCAGCGATGCCGCATGCAAATTACCGATCACAGTCAGAAAGAACACCAGTGAATTCAGAAGCCTGATACAACTCTTGTGATTCATGCGTTTCTCCTTGTCATTCGAGGTGTCCAGAGCATTTTCTCAGCAAGCCCGATGACAGGACATGGCACATCAACCAAGCCGGTCATGGTAAAGCCATATTACACGCCCCACTGACACTGTGGCACAGCGGGAATCGGCACACTGTCGATTCATGCAGCGCCCTTGCCATGGCGTCTGTTTTGCCCGACCATGTCTTCTTTGATCATGCGTGTTGTTCATCGCCATCTATCCCGCCATGTCGATCCTGATTCGTCGCGTTCTGATTGCCCTCACCGTCATCGCTGCCCTCGTCGCCGTTTTCTGGTGGATCGGACGGCCAAAACCCATTTCAGTAGTTGTCAGGGAGATTGATCGCGGCAAGGTCGAGGCCAGTATTGCCAACACCCGCGCCGGTACCGTCGAGGCCTGCCAGCGCACCAAGCTGTCCACCATCATGGGTGGCCGCATCGAGGTGCTGGCGGCGAAGGAAGGCGACCGCGTGAAAAAGGGCCAGTTGCTGATGAAGCTGTGGAACGACGACCAGCGGGCGCAGAGCACGCTGGCGATGACGCAGGTCGTCACCGCCCGGCAGCGCGTCAACGAAGCCTGCGCGCAGGCGACCAACGCCGAGCGCGAAGCCGAGCGCCAGACATCGCTGCGCGAGAAGGGCTTTGTCTCCGGCTCGAAGGAAGAATCCGCACGCACCGAGGCGCAGGCCAGGCGAGCCGGCTGCGAGGCGAGCAAGGCCGACGTCGCGCAGTTCGAGGCCAGGGTCAATGCCTCTCGCGTCGAACAGGGGCGGACAATCCTCTACGCGCCGTTTGACGGCACCATCGCCAAGATCGTCGGCGAGGTCGGCGAGTATTCGACGCCCTCGCCGCCCGGCGTACCGACACCGCCAGCGATTGACCTGATCGACGATTCCTGTCTCTACGTAAAGGCCCCGATGGACGAAGTCGATGCGCCGAAAATACAGGCCGGGCAAATCGTACGCATCAGCCTCGACGCGCTGCCGAAAAAGTCATTCCCAGGCAAGGTCAGACGCGTCGCGCCCTATGTTTCGGCAGTCGAGAAGCAGGCGCGAACGGTCGACATCGAAGCCACCTTCGACAATCCCGAAGCGCCCGGCAAACTGCTGGTCGGCTACAGCGCCGACATCGAAGTGATTCTCGCCGTGCGCGACGACGTGGTACGCGTTCCCACCTCGGCGCTGCTCGAAGGCAGCCGCGTGCTGGTCGCCGGCGCGGAGGGCAAGCTCGAAGAACGCACGATCAAGACCGGGCTGGCCAACTGGGAATTCACTGAAGTGACGCAAGGTCTCAAGGCCGGAGACCTTGTGGTGACGTCGATTGAACGCGTCGGCGTCAAGGCGGGGGCGAATTTCACCGTTGAAGACAAGCCCCAGGTCAAGTAATGGGCAAGGCGCTGATCGAACTGTCCGGCATCGAGCGGATTTTCTATCTCGGCGACAGCGAGGTGCACGCGCTGCGCCAGCTTGAATTGCGCATTGACCCGGGAGAGTACCTAGCCGTGATGGGTCCGTCGGGCTCCGGCAAGTCGACGCTGCTCAACCTGCTCGGCCTGCTTGATCATCCGAACGAGGGTACCTACCGGCTGGAAGGGCGTGACGTCACCACGCTCTCGCCAGAGGAGCAGGCGCGTGTGCGCAGCGAGCGCATCGGCTTTGTCTTCCAGAGCTTTCATCTGGTGCCGCGCCTGACCGCCGCCGAAAACATCGCACTGCCGATGACGCTGGCCGGCATCGATCCGGCGCAGCGTGCCGTACGCGTCAAGCAGGCACTCAAGGACTACGGCCTCTTCGATCGCGCCAGCCATCGCCCGAACGAGCTTTCCGGCGGCCAGCGCCAGCGCGTCGCCATCGCCCGCGCCACGATCATGCAGCCGGCAATGATCCTCGCCGACGAGCCGACCGGCAACCTCGACCGTGCCACCGGCGAAGAAGTCATGCGCCTGCTCGAAGAACTCAACAGCCGTGGCGTCACCCTGATCGTCGTCACCCACGACACTGTCCTCGGCGCCCGCGCCCGGAGGCAGTTGCTGATGGAAGACGGCGAATTGATACACGACTCGGGCAAAAAATGACGATGAGCGAACCTGCTTCCCCAACCGTCATTCCGGCGCAGGCCGGAATCCAGATCAACGGAGACGGAATACTCCGACGCCAAAACTGGACCCCGGCCTTCGCCGGGGTGACGGTGAATCTTTGGCCAAGCTTTCCCCGTAACAATCCAAAAACATGCGCGCCCCTGACCTGATCCGCTTTGCCCGCGACGCTGCCACTGGCAACCCGCTGCGTAGCTCACTGCTGGTACTGGCCATGGCCATCGGTGTCGCCGCCGTGGTCGTGCTCACGGCACTCGGCGACGGCGCACGACGTTACGTCGTCAACGAGTTTTCTTCGCTCGGCACCAACCTCGTCATCGTCCTTCCCGGACGTTCGCAGACCGGTGGTTTCAATCCCGGCTCCGCCATCACCAGCACGCCGCGCGACCTGTCCATCGACGATGCGCAATCGCTGCTGCGTGCCAGCGCCGTGCGCCGCGTCGCGCCACTGACCATCGGCACCTCGGAGATCAGTTACGGCGGCAAGTTGCGTGAAGTGATGGTCGCCGGCACCACCGCGCAATACATCGATGTGCGCACCCTCAAACTGGCGCAGGGCCGCTTTCTGGCCGATGGCGACTGGCGGCGCGGTGCATCCGAAGCAGTGATCGGCGCCAGGATACGCAACGAGGTTTTCGGCGCCGAAACAGCCCTCGGCCAACTCATCCGCATCGGTGACCGGCGTTTCCGTGTCGTCGGCATCATGGCCTCGACCGGCCAGGGGCTGGGCATGAACACCGATGAAGTGGTCTTCGTCCCGGTTTCACTGGCGCTGGCCATGTTCAACAGCAACACCCTGTTCCGCGTTCTTGTTGAGGCCAACAACCGCGAGGCGATTGAAGCCGCCAAGACGCAAGTCACGGAAATCATCAAGCTGCGCCACGAAGGCGAAGAAGACGTGACGGTGATCACGCAGGACGCCGTGCTCGCTACCTTCGACAAGCTGCTCGGTACGCTGACCCTTGCCGTCGCCGGCATCGCCGCGATCAGCCTGGCCGTCGCCGGCATCCTGGTGATGAACGTGATGCTCGTTTCGGTGACGCAGCGCACCTCGGAAATCGGCCTGCTCAAGGCGCTTGGCGCGACCGGTGCAACGATTCGCAGCGCCTTCCTCACCGAAGCGGCAATGCTCTCGCTGGCCGGTGCCGTGCTCGGTTATCTGCTCGGCCAGGCCGGTGCCGCGCTCCTGCGCCAGCTCTATCCGGTATTCCCGGCCTACCCGCCCGACTGGGCTGTGCTGGCCGGACTGGGCACGGCGCTGATCACCGGCATCCTGTTCGGAGTCCTGCCGGCACGCCAGGCGGCCCGGCTCGACCCCGTTCAATCGCTGGCGAAACGCTGATGATCCGCCCTGCCGACTCCATTCGCCTCGCCTTGCGTGCCATTACCGCGCACCGGCTGCGCAGCTTTCTCACGCTGCTCGGCATCGCCGTCGGCATCGCTGCCGTGATCCTGCTCACCTCGATCGGCGAGGGCATCCACCGCTTCGTGCTCACCGAGTTCACCCAGTTCGGAACCAACCTCGTCAGCGTTTCACCGGGCAAGGTCAAGACCTCCGGCCCGGCACCGACCGGTATCCCAACTTCGGTGCGCCCGCTGACGCTCGACGATGCGCGTGCGCTGCAGCGCCTGCCGCACATCACCGGCATGTCGGCGATGGTCTGGGGCAACACCGAAGTCAAGGGCAATGGCCGGCTACGCCGAACCACCATTAACGGCGTTACGCCCGACATGCTCAAGGTCTATAGCGTCAAGGTCCGCAGCGGCCAGTTCCTGCCGCCGGAAGACTCGGAAAGCGCCCGCGCTTTCGTCGTGCTCGGCGCCAAGCTCAAGTCGGAACTGTTCGGCGCAGAAAACGCGCTCGGCGCACGCCTTAGTGTCGGCAACCTGCAGTTCCGCGTTATCGGCGTACTCGAAGCCAAGGGCCAGTTTCTCGGTATCGACCTCGACGACGCCGCCTACATTCCGACCGCGCGCGCGCTCGAACTTTACAACCGCGACGGCATGATGAAGATCGATCTCGCCTACGAAGAAGGCATTCCGGCAGCACGCATCAGCGAGTCCATCATCGCCACGCTCAAGGCGCGCCACGGCCGTGAGGATTTCACCATCACCACGCAGGAAGACATGCTGCGCACACTGTCCAACATCCTCGACGTACTGACCATGGCCGTCGGTGCGCTGGGCAGCATTTCGCTGCTGGTCGGCGGCGTCGGCATCGTCACCATCATGACCATCGCCGTCAGCGAGCGCACCAGCGAAATCGGCCTGCTGGTGGCACTGGGCGCACCACGCAAGACCATCCTCGGCCTGTTTCTCGGCGAAGCGGTGGCGCTCTCAGCCATCGGCGGCATCGTCGGTCTGGCGCTCGGTTTTGGCCTGGCGCAACTGATTCATCTGCTGGTGCCGGCGCTGCCGGTGAAGACGCCAATGAGCTTCGTGCTGTTCGCTGAAGCCATTGCCATCCTCATCGGCCTGCTGGCTGGCGTGCTGCCCGCCCGGCGAGCGGCGCGCCTCGACCCCGTTGACGCACTCAGAGCGGAATGAGATATTGACAGCTCTCGGGCCTGCAGAATCGTCGATCGTGCCGCTCACCCAACGACTGCCAATATATCTACAGCCTTGCGTCGGCAATACGGGCTTATTCCAAGTCACAGACGGCGCGACGCCTGTGTGTTGATCGAAGCATACTGAATCGCTGGTTGAAGGAACTCGGAATCTCTGCACTCTGATTGAGATTATTTCGTGGCCAGCTGTGTCGGGTGAGATCCACTCACCCTTGCTGGCGCAACTGCTTCAGCGTTTGACAGGACGATAGCTACGGCGCGGGGTGAGATGATGATCATGCCCATGCCGGTGGGCATGAGGATGCCGGTGTGCCTCACCGTCGGCGTGGATGTGCCAATGGGCATGGGCCAGACGGGTCTGTCGCAGCAGTTCCTGATCGGCCAGGATGGCGGACGGGGTGCCTGCTGCTGCCAACCTGCCGTTGTCCAGCACGAAAACAAAATCGGCGATGTCCTCAATGATGTCGAGGTCGTGCGTGGCCGTCACAATCGTTCTCCCCGTATTTCGGCTTTCGATCAGAAAACGGATGACTTCCCCCTGACTCTCGGGATCCAGCGAGGCGGTGGGTTCGTCAAGCAGCAGTACCTCGGGGTCCAGGATCAGCACGGAGGCGAGTGCCACGCGCTTCTTTTCGCCAGTGGACAGGCGGTGAGGTGCGCGATCCTTCAAATGACTGATGGCAAAGCGGGTCAGTATTTCATCAACACCACGCAGAATCCTGTCTCTGGGCCAGGCAAGCTGAAGCGGACCGAAGGCAAGCTCATCAAATACCGTTGGATTGAAAATCTGCACGTCCGGATTCTGGAATACCAGTCCGACACGGCGCCGGAATGCAAAATTGGTGCCATCATCGGCCAGCGCATCCTCGCTCAATACTTCGCCGAAGGCTTTCAGCTCGCCTTTGCCGGGGAAATACAGCGCATCGAGAAGGCGTAACAGCGTGGACTTGCCCGAGCCGTTGGCGCCGAGCAGAGCGACACGGTCGCCACGCCGAATCTGCAGGGAGAGGCCGTCCAGTGCCAGATGCTTCTGGTAGGCATAGGCAACGTCGGACAGCTCAAAAATGCAATCGCTCATATCTGGAAGCAGAGAATCAGGGCAGGCACGGTCAGAGCAGAAAGAAGCGCAAACCAGTCGCGGCGCCGGATCTGAAAATCATGGAGCAAATAGACCTCGCCCCGATAGCCACGCGAAAGCATGGCCAGATGCACGTCCGCGCTGAGCTGAAACGCCTTGCCCAGCAGTACGCCCACGGCGGCGATCACCATCCGGCGCTGCTGCGGCCCGTCCATGGAGGCCACCATGCGGCTGCGCCGGGCCTCGAATAATTGCGTGGCGGTCTGCAGAAGCAGGAAAATATAGCGATAGGTCATTCCAAGAATAGCCACCACAACCACCGGAATACCAAGACTCCGCATCGCTTTGAGCACATGCGTCCAGGGCGTCGACAAAACAAGCAGCAAGGCAAATGTCGCTGAAGTTTCTGCTCGTCCGACAAGGAACGCCGCACTGCGCAAGCCCTGATACGTCACGTTCCAATGCACCAGGGGAATTTGCCAGACCGGAAGACCGGGCACCACCACGAGGGAAGGCAAAGCGATTACCCCGGTAAACAGCAGAACGCTGATCCAGACCTGTTTGCACAGGCGGGCCGCCGTAATCCGCGACGCAAAGGCGAGCACCAGCGCCAGCAGGAATAATGCGGCAAGAACCGTCAGTGATCGCGTCAATACCCCGCTGATGATCAATGCCAGAATAGCGATGAGTTTGATGCGCGGATCAAGCCCCTGTAAAAAACCCTGCTGGGAACCCACGGTTTCCGCATCAAACGCAAGTTCCATAGCGTGCACAAGCCGTTCCGCCAAATGCCGGCGGCGAGGCTGTCCGCTCTGCACAAACGATTGTTCACTCATCGCGGCAACGGACTCACGACTCCACCGGGTCTTTCCTGAAGGTAACTTTCGAGATCAGCAGAAACAGTAGCAGGATCAACCCGGCACCGCATACGGCAGAGAGAACGTAGCCCATACTGGCGCTGAGCATGAAGCTCGGCGCATAGTCCGGAATCGGCGCACGCCACAGGCTGGCCAGACGTTCCAGCCCCTGCGGTACGGTATCGGGGAGCGTAGCGCCGCCTGAAGCGCGCACGATTTCCTGACGCACCCCGGCGCTGGCAAAGTCTTCGGCCCCCCATTCACCCCAGGCAGTGCCGGCAGACAGCAATCCAAGCGGCGACAGAATCATCAGTCCGGCCAGCATGTACCAGAGCGTCCGCGTTGATTTCCAGACACTGAGAGAAGCCAGCCTGGCGGTGGCGTTCGCGAGCGAGGAGGCCAGCAGATCCGGATTGGAGCGCTGCAGAAAAGCGACCAAACCGCCTGAGATGAGCAGTTCAGCGAGGCCGGCAATACTGATGTGACCGATCATCATGGCTGGAATCGCAATCGCCAGCGGGTACGGGGCGTACAACGGGGTTCCGGAGGCATCGTGGAACAGCATCGGTTGAACACCGAATTCGATCGCCGTCAGCAAGGCTGCGACGTTGATCGCGAGATACCCGGCAATGGCCGCCGCCACAACACGACGCGATGACTCCAGCGTCGACTCACCGGCGATCAGCGTGTAGGTCCAATGGGCTACCAGCGAGCCAGCTACCGCCATGTTCAGGCAGTTCGCAGCGAATGTCGTGATTCCTCCATCGCCGAAAAATATGGCCTGGATCAGCAGGGCGATGGAGATGGATACCATCGACGCCCACGGCCCGAGCACAATCGCAGCGATCGCCATGCCGACCGCATGGCCACTGGTTCCGCCCGGCAAAGGCAGGTTGAACATCATGATCACGAAGCTGAACGACGAGAACACCGCGAGCAAGGGAACCATGCGCGTGTGCAACTGCCGTTTGACACGCTGAAACGCCAGGTACCAGAACGGCAAGGTGAGCGCATAGGTGAGCGCACAGGTCGCCGGACTCAGATAACCATCAGGTATGTGCATGACCTACCTCCGCTGCACAGGGTTCAGAGGGCGTGGCTTTTCTCTTCAGGGCCACGGGGGATAGGGCTGACATACTTTCTTTGAACGAATCAGGTGCGCTGTCAATATTCATGGCCGATGACCTTTGCTGAGTAGTGGATTCGACAGCAATTATCATGGAAACCACCGGTAAATCTCGCACAGGTTTGGGGAATCAGTCGACATGGTTTGGCATTCAGAACGCAGCGGAGGCCCCGCGGTAGCGGAGGATTCTCAGCGCCGCGCACGCCGCACCGAAACCGTTATCGATGTTTACACTGACCAGCCCTTGCGCGCATGAAGCCAGGGCACTGCTCAGTGCAGCGCGCCCATGCGCCGCCACGCCATAACCGACCGACGTTGGCACGGCGATTATCGGCGCCTCAACGAGGCCCGACAGAACGCTGAACAGGGCCCCTTCCATGCCGGCGACAGCGATCACAATCGAAAAGGACCGGATCTCCTCCAGCCGCTTCATCAGGCGCCACAATCCGGCCACCCCGACATCCGTTATAACGGGCGCGAGATAGCCGTAAAAGGCCAGGGTACGCTGCGCTTCCCGCGCCACCGGCAAATCCGAGGTACCGGCGCAGACGATGCCCGGGCCGGGTACAAGCAGTCGCTCTGGGCAACGATAGAAGGCGGTGCGCGACGACGGATCATGGCCAATCATTGCACGCAGGTCATCTGACAAGCTGGCGAATTTCTCCACGCCAAACCGTGTCAGCAGCAAGGGGTGGTCGTTTGCAGAGCTCAGGATGGAGGCGATTTGTTCGACGGTCTTGTCTTCACAGTAGACCGCTTCGGCAATTCCGGTTCGCTCTTCGCGCGCCCAGTCGATCTCGAATTCGCTCACTCTGACGCCCTGAGAAAAGCAGCCCCGCGCCGGTAGAAACGTACCCCCGCGAAGCGTCGGCCTTCGTCCATGCACAGGGCGCCAATTCGTTGTTCGACCTGTTCCCGATCGGCGCCAAGAGGAAGTGTTTCGCATTCCACATACACCCCCTGCGCAGTGATCCGGCAGCGGATAGCACCGGCCTCAGGCAAGAGATCAAGCAAAACGGTTTCGGCATTTTCGATGAAGCCCAAGGCCGCTTCATCGACGCAGATACCGGTCTCGATACGGCTGGCAAGACAGGGCTGAGCCGGCAGAACGGCCAGATCATCGAGTCCGAGAACCTTTGCCATGGCGTAGATATCGGCTTTGTTCAGACCGGCTTCGACGTAGGGATGCACGACATTGTATTGTTGTGCTGCCTCAAGACCCGGACGATAGTCGCTGAGATCATCGACATTGGTGCCGGAAGCGATGCGCAAGCCAGTGACGGCCGCAACACGTTCGTAGAGATTGGATTTGCAATAGAAGCAGCGGTTCACCGGATTGCTGCGATACGCGGGATCGGCCATTTCCCCGGCGTCGATGAGCTGCAATGTCCACCCATGGCGCATGGCATGGTCCTGCACGCGCACGGTTGCACTGCGCGGAACGGCGGGTGAAAGCGCATGCGCCGCCGTCATCGCAGTTTGCGCGCGCGAGTGGGTGACGTGCGCCAGCACCATGCTGTCGAGACCCCCGCTAACGGCGATCGCCAGCTCGGCATACTGATCGAGTATCTCGACCAGGCGGGCCAGCTTTTCTGAAATTGTCATGCACATTACTCTTCGTGCTCTCCCAAATGTTTCAAACGACGTCGGGTCGCCAATCCGTCAAAGTGCGCAAGGTCATCGCTCTCCACCTTGAGCGATGGCCGTCCGTCAGGACGGCGCGTCCGCTTGCGCTGCAATGGCTGGCCTGCGATGTCGACAATCTCCTGGCTTCGCTGCAGGCAGATTCGTCGCTCGCTGCGCCAACGCAAGCCGATTGTCGTCGTCTCGAGCAAACAAAGCGTGCTCACCGCTGCCAGGGCCGACGGCCTGAGCAGCAGCCGGAAGTCGCTCATCGGCCGCCCCTTCTTGCCCTGCCTTGTGGCAACGCTAAGGTCGATAACACCTTCGGCTGCTCGCAAACGGTCGGCGGCGACAGCCAGTTCCTCGCCGCTCATGTCGTCGATATCGAAACTGAGAACGACCACATCGTCGGCATTGTCCACCGTGATCCCGGTCGTGCCTATTGGAGAGAATACCAGAGCACGCAGGATGTTAGGCATTCCGTTCAACTCGCGCGTACCCGCGCCGGTACCGGTGGCGTACAGAAGACCGTTAGCCGGGTGAGCATGCACATCGTGAACCAGATGCGCCAGGATGGCCGCGCCCGTTGGCGTGACTCGCTCCCCACCGATGCCATCATCGCGCCAGCGGAAGCCGCGCAGAATCTCTGCTGTAGCCGGTGCCGGAACCGGCAGCAGGCCATGGCGGGTGCGCACCAGTCCGTCGCCGCGAGGAAGATCAGAGACGCTCCAGGAACATTGCGCCAGGGCTGCCGCGATGCTTCCGGCCGCCACGATATCCATTAGCGAGTCCCAGTCGGCGATCTCATGAAAGTGCACCTGCTCGAGCGGAACGCGATGCATCCGACTCTCCGCCTCGGCCAGACGGCGCAGGATGGCAATGGCCTGATCCGCCGTCCCGGGGTGCAACCTGGCAGTCACTATGAGGCGCATGATGTCGGGAAAATGCACCGCATGCTCGTGATGATGGTCGGCGTGGTCGTCGCCGTGATCATGATGATGGCCGTGTGCCTGAGCCTTGTCCTGGTTCTCGACGAGGGCAAAGCGGCGCACGGCAATCCCGCCGCTTACACCCTCACTCAGGGTCGGCTGCCCGCAGTCGGCAGGCATCACCGCCGCCAGATCGGCAAATACGCGTTGGCGCAAGGCGGGCAGGGCGTCGAGCAGCGCTGCGACGAACATGTCGCCGGCCAACCCGCCAACCGCATCCAGATGAAGATGACTGGGCTGCGGGTCCAACTCAGACACGATCTGCAAATACCGGAATCACGTAGGGCCCTTCGGGGATGAAGGCCACTGCCTGGTCACCGTGCCGTTGCACGCTGTCGGCGATGGCCTGATCGACCGAGTCTACCAGTTCAACGCCGGTAATGCGCCGCTCTTCGGCGCCCAGCCCCGTGGTGTAGAGTTGAACAGTGCTGACGCGCATCGGCTTCAACTGCATTTCGGTCTGCCACTCGTCGATCTCGGCGAAGGTCTTGGCCTTGAGCATGGCCAGAAAACGCTCGGGCCCGATGTCGACGAGCTTGGTCTGGGCTTCGCGGAATTCGGGCGAACCAAAGCCTTCGGAGCATTCCGAAGCGATGATCAGGGTGCCGCCCGGCTCGAGGATATCCAGCGGCGTGACCATGCCCTTGACTGTCTGGTAATAGGTCTTGTCGAGCGGATAGCCGGCCGAGGAGGTAACTACCGTTTTAAACCTGCGCGGCACCTTGATCACTGTCGAATCCTTGACGAAGTCGACTGCAGCCAGATGGCTGGCGAGGACCTCGCCGAAATTGACGTGAATCAGGTCACGGTCTTCGTCGAGCACGGTGTTGATCGAATAAATCTCGCCGATCTTGCGCACGATCTCGAGTTGCTCTTCATGCAGCGGGTTCTTGACGAGATTGCACTGGATCGCTAGCGGATCCTCCATGAAACGGGCCGAATGGAAGGTGCGGATAGTCTCGTGATGCGCGACGCCGGGGGCAACCACCTTGCGCCCGCCCGACCAGCCGGCCATGAAGTGCGGTTCGATCAGTCCCGACACAATGCGCAGGTCGGCATCGACGAAACGCCGGTCGATCTTGACCGGCGTACCGCGCGTGGTGAATCCAAGATCGACGTGATCGGCGTCGTTGCGCGCGAAATGGTTTTCGACACGCACGGTTTGCTGCACCCAGGGGTCACCGACCAGTTCCGCGAGTTCGGCGCCCTCGTTGGGACGGTGCAGACCGGTGGCGACGATGATGGTGATCTTCTCGGCCGGCATCCCCGCAACCATCAAAGTCTCTATCATCGGGCGCAGGAAGAGCTTGTTGGGTACCGGTCGCGTGATGTCGCATATCAGAATACAGGCGCTCTTGCGCCCCTGCGCCAGTTTCGCCAAGGGAGCAGCATTTATTGGCTTTGCCAGTGCCTCGTCAATGGCCGCCTTCTGATCCGCCAGTTTTGGCAGGCTCGGTTTGCGGATGATCGTCGGTTTGATGCCTTCCTGCAGAGACACTTTCAGGTGGCCACGACCGTAAGCAATATCGACCGCATTGTTCATGAGGCATCTCCAAATCCAGTATTGTACCTATTAAAAAAACGCCGGCGAAGATGGTGTCTTCGCCGGCGACAATGTCAGGCTCGTGTTACGGATTCTGCTTTCTTATGTGAATCAGGCAGCCTGCCTGGCTTGCGCTTCCGAAATTTCGAAGGACTCCAATTTGCCATCGATACCACGGCTCCGCTGCCATTTATCCATAAGGATAACGGCGATCGGGCACATGATAGCGGTCGACAGGGTAGAGATGGAAATCTGCAAGGCAGCGATCCCGGCAATGTCTGCATATTGCTTGGCTTCAGCCGCGCTCATCATCCCTGAACCGGCGGCCACGGCGGCAGCTGCAGCGATGGCGGCAGGGGTACCAACAGCGTTGCCGGCCGTCGAAGCTTCGGCAACTGGAGCAATCTGACTCTTTTCGCGGAATACCCAGAACCAGAAAACGCCAGCCCCGCCCGTAAGCACAACTGTCATGACGCCCAGTGCCAAACCGGCGACGACAACCGTCGGGTTGAAGAAAGTGGCAAGGTTCATGCCGGTGCCCAGTGCAAAGGCAAAGAAGGGAACGGGAATCGTTTCGCCGGGCCGGAGGAACTCGCGCACATCAGAGTCGATGTTTCCGAACAGCATGCCGAGTGCGATGGGCAGCAAAACGGCAACGAAGGCGATCCAGGGGAAGTTGGACCCCAGCATGCCCAGCGCCATGAGGGTGAAGAACGGCCCGTCATTCAGCGAGAGCACGGACAAGGCGCCCAAGTCGGAACGGCTGCCGAACTGCCCGGTCAGGGCGCCATACATGCCGCCGTTTCCGTTGGTCACCGCAGCGATGATCGCCATGGCCGACAAGCCGAGGAAGCCGTTGAACATGTCACCGGAGAGGTAGCCCCAAATGAAGCCCAGGCCCAGGCCCACGAAGTACTTGGAGGTGGTAAGAATGATCCCCTTTTTCATGGCCACGCCGCCAACCCGAAGGTTCATCTGGCTACCGGCGCAGAACAGGAACATGGCGATCAAGGTTAAAAAGCCCGTTTTGAAGAGCGCCTCGGAAAAGCCGCCGATGCGCAGGAACTCATAAATCCCCGGTTTGAATGGCGAGACCCCGATGCCCTTCAGGAAGTTCATGATGAACGGTAAGTGCATCTGGTCAATGGTGTTAAGCAAGGCGCCAAAGAACAACGGCACTACCATTATGCCGCCCGGTACCTTCTTGACTGTTTTAAGGATATCCACTTGCATGATTTCGTTCCCTCCGTGATTCTTCTGGTTGAGTTAATCCTGCGTCCGCTTGTAAAACCTCTGAACATGTAGCAATAAGGGTGCCAAGTTGAAAAGTGAAGATTGGCGGGGTGTTCAAGGATTGTGTCTTTGCGTGGTGATGCAAACCGCAACATCCTGGATGTATTTTACACTATTCGGTTTCGACAATTACTTACCTGATTAGCAATGAATGTCAGCTCGTCATTCCCGCGTAGGCGCCCCGAAGGTAAGGCGAAGCCGTTCTGAGGAAGTACTCCTGGGGTGCGGGA
>JAIFKU010000069.1:0-12994 GCA_020049495.1 Accumulibacter sp. | reverse complement strand
GCCTGCGGGGCACACTTCCTTCGGTCGGATTCCGGGTTCTGCCCTCGCGGGCAGCCCCGGAATGACGGTTTGCAAGCACGGGCTGACGTTCATTGCTAATCAGGATTACTTATGTAATCCAAGCGTGCTGAGGGGCTTCATCGCCATTTCCCCGAGCCAGTCCGATTGCCAGAATGAAACTACCAGCAATCACGATGGCCATTCCCATTCAAAGAAAGGTTTCCTTGCCCTTGCTCCAGGCGTCGACCACCGACATTCGTTGCATCGTTCTGCGCAGTTCACTGACTCGACATCACGTTTTCAACGATGCGTATCGCATTATGTACGCGATGGACGAGTGGCTCGCCGAAATAGAGGCCCTGCTTGGATAATGGTCACGCGTTTAAGCAGTAAGCTTGCTTGGTCTCTTTGCCAATAACGCTGAACGGTTAGCGTCATATATATTCTGTATGCTTGCTTCAATTATGCCGGAAACCATGGCTCTATCAGGGAGCCGCAAAAAACCCGCCAGCGGCGGGTTGCATTGCGTGTGCTGATGTCGGCATCATTTCCTGCCGCGTGGCCGATCAAGCTTGCCATTGTGATTGAAGTCGTGCTGGCGGTCATGCTTCTGATTATAAATTCTGGCACTCTGCTTGTTCTCGGCACGCTGGAGATTGGCTCGTTCCTGTTTCGTCACCACGCCGTCCGCCTTGGCCCTGTCTTCTTTTGCCTGCAGGCGATCCTGACCTTTTTCCAGACGCGCGGCTTCTCTCTGGGTCAGCGCGCCTGACTGAACTCCCTGCTGGATGCGCTGTTCCTGATTGGCCTGGCGCTGGTCGAATAGCGGCGTCGTGCTTGATTGGGCAACAGCCGCAAGCGGGGCAACCAGCATGAGTGAAAGGATCGTTGTGTTGAGCAGCTTCATGACGTTATCTCCATGGGTTGTTTAGATTCTTTGTTATGCGTGGCTTCGCACAAACGGATTAACTCACAATCCCAACCGGAAAAAACTGTCTTTTGTAACAACTCGTAAGCCAGCAAAGAAGATTTACAAACTTCGCAACGCATCAATGCGATCGCTGAACACCGACCTTATGCCGCGCGCCAGAAGCGTCTCAGCCGCCGACCGGTCATTGACCGTGTAGCAAAGTACGGGAATCTTTCTCGAACGAGCTTGATCGAGCACCGTTTCCTCCAGCTTGTCGGCCGCACAATGCAGACTGAATGCCGCCAGCGCATTGAAATGATGTAACCAGTCAGCCGGCGGGTGCACCCACAGAGTGCCAAGCGGCAATCGAGGCACGGCACGGCGCGCCGCCTCCAGGGCGGCTGGCGAAAATGAAGAGACCAGCGGCAGGGGCCTGCCTTGCCACAATTCCGAGATGCGCCGGGCGACGACTTCGCCGGTAATCGCTTCAAAACCCGTCGCTGGTTTGATCTCGACGTTAGCCATCAGGCCAAGTTCATGGCACAAGGCCGCTGCATCGCCAAGGCTTGGCAATGGCTCGCCGGCATAGGCGCGATGCTGTTGGCTGCCGGCATCAAGGCCTTGCAGTACGGCATCCGGCGTTTCACACACGCGACCGGCGCCATTGGTCGTGCGTTCCAGCGTTTCGTCATGAATCAGCCAGGGCGAGCCGTCGGCCGAGAGCATCACATCGAACTCGACGGCACGGCAACCCATGGCGGCGGCAATACGCAGCCCGGCCAGCGTATTCTCCGGCGCCAACGCGCCGCCACAACGGTGCGCAAAGACGCGCGGGAGAGGCCAGGCGGGCGCGGGAGGGCTCATTTGCTGCGTTTGACCCTGGCCAGCGGCACCGGCTGCATGACTGCATTGCCGCGCTGAACCGCGTTATCCAGCGCCTGCTTGGCGGGTTCCTTGTTGGCCCAAACCGTTTCGAGCTCGTCCTCGACGATGTTGCGCACCGCTTCAAGCTGTGAAACACGAACCGCAGGTGACGAAGTCCGGCCCTGCAACTGCGCGTAGGCCACCAGCAATCCGGCCAGATCGGCTTTGAGCAACTTACTGCTGGCCGCCGCACGCGCCACCGGAGTCATCGGCAGGAATCCACCCGCCAAGGTGAGGTTGATCTGCACCTCCGGCCCGAGTACATAGCTCACGAATTTTGCGACGCCCTTTATTTCGGCCGCTTTCAAGCCATGGGCAATCCACAGCGAAGCACCATCGGCCAGCGTATTCTTTGGCGAACCATAAACGTCGTCGTGATAAGGCAGCGTAGAAACACCGGCTTCAAGCGTCTTGCTCTCCGCTAGGGAAGCGAACAGTGAAGACGAACTGGTCAGCATGGCACATTCACCATTGACAAAGCGGCGGTCAGCTTCGTCGCGACGCCCGAAAGAGTGAAAGTATCTGGCCTTGTGCCAGCTCGCCATCATCGCCACATGCTTGACCTGGACCAGGCCATTGAAGGCCAGACGCCCTTTGGCGTCGTTAACATCGGCGCCGTTCCAGGCGCTCAGATTGTCGATATGCACCCAGGCCGGCCAGGAGGTGGTGAACGGGCAGCGGCTGCCGGATTCATAAAGTTTGCCTGAAACCTCCTGTATCTCGAGCCAGGTCCTGGGTGGAGTTTCAGGATTCAGGCCGGCATTGCGGAATGCCGCCTTGTTGATATAGAGCACCGGCGTGGAAAAAGCGACCGGCAGGGCAAAAAGTCGGCCTTTGGCATCGGTCAGGTCGCTGATCAATTCGGGTGAAAACCTGCTGGCCTCAAGCGGCACCCTGGCCTTATGCATGGCTTCATGCAAGGGCATGAACTTCGTCTTGTTGGCCGCGAAGCGGGCATATTCCTCACGAGTAACCAGATTGAGCTGTTTTGGCGCGCTCCCTTCGACGCGACGCACCAGGCTGACATGCACATCCTTCTGCTGACTGTTGAAATGCTCGATCAGAGGCTCAAGACGTTCAGTCCGATCTTCATCAAGTCGATGCGACAACTCGATCCGGACCGGACCGGCAACCGGCGCCGGTGCCGGGGCAGCAATCAGCGGGGCGGCGCACAGCAAGGCCCAGGTGGTCATGAGAATTCTAGAGAAATGCATTGGGAGTCCTGAGTGAAGACAACGAAGCCGGGATTATAGAGGCTGAACTGCACTCGGGCCATCCCGAGTGCAGTTTCAGTATCTGTTTGCCGGCAAAGCACGCTATAGTTCAACCTGTCTACCTTGGAGCGACCTAGGAGAACCGCATATGAACAAGTACCAGCGTCTGGTGATTGTTGCCGCATTGATGAATATGCTTGTCACGCTTCTGTTTCCCCCATTCACCAGCCAGCCCCTGGCCAAGGCGATGTTGCCCAGCTTTGACGGTTTTTATCCGGTGTTCATCCAGATCGGCAACAAGTCCATATTCAAGGAATTGCTGACCCTGCAATTGATGTTCATCAGCATCAATACGCTTGCCGCCTGGCTAGCCCTGCAAAGCAGGAAACAGCACGGAGATCTCCAGGATTTTTCGTTCATGCGCGCCATTGGCTGGTTCACTGCCGTCAATCTGGCTCTGATTTTCACCTTCCCGCCTTTTGAACCTTACCAGACACTCCTGCGCGCCGATGTTGGAGGTTTCGACAGCTTTTATTTCGTCTTCGGCCGACGTTCGCAGCCGGCCATATTCTGGCCGCTGCTCTACCTCGAATGCACCTTCATCCTGATCAACGCTCTCGGATTCATTCTGCTCTTCAGCGCGGTAAAGAGTGGCGACGATGCGACCCGGCGCAAGCTGATGCCGCTCCCAGGCGAGGCCGCAGGAGCGCCGCACAGGCCGGAGGACAAGAGTCTCCTGAATGCGGCTCCGCTCGGGCGGGGCACAGACCGCCGGCATGAATCCCGCCCTTACACCGGCGAGGAACGGCGAGCCAAAGAGAACCGGCGTACGGTAAGCGGAAGCCCATGACACAGTTGACTGATCAGCGAACAGGCATTTTGGTTAGAATGTCACCTATGCAAATCAATATTCAGGGATCATCGTGCCAGACCCGTTAGGACGTCCGCTGCGAACCTTCTTGATCGCCGCCATTCTGTTATTCAGTCTGGCCGCTTGCGACATGATCCAGCAACAACTGGGGATCGAAGACCTGGCGGCCAAAGCCGCCCGCACCGATGCCGAAGGGAAAGCGGTTGGCGGCGCCTGCCGCCAGTCGGGGCGGGCCATCGAAGACTGTTACTCGATTTACTCGTGGCTGCCCAAGGCACCGATCTACGAAGGCTGGCGCGACATGGATGCCTACATGCGCGACAACAAGCTGGAGACGGTTGAACCCCAGTTGCCGCCGGTAGCGGCACCCGGCACCCGGAGAAAGACGCCGGTGGCCGAGGAATCTGCTGCGGCCAAAGCCGTCAAGAAAGCCCCGGAGAAACGCTGAATCCAAATGGACAAGGCAGAAACCCGATTGCCTTCCCCCACCAATTGTTGATGCTTCACAGGAAAAAAGGAGTTGCCATGAGTAAGGAAAAATACCGGCTGGTCACGCGCAGCGATTTCGACGGCCTGGTCTGTGCCGTTCTGCTCAACGAACTCGAGATGATCGACGAGATCAAATTCGTTCACCCCAAGGACATGCAGGACGGCAAGATCGAGATCACCAGCCGCGACATCACCACCAACCTGCCCTACGTCGCCGCCGCCGGCCTCGTCTTTGACCACCATCTCTCGGAAACCATCCGCAATCCCGGCGAGCACGCCAACTACATCATCAATCCCGACGCCCCCTCGGCGGCGCGTGTCGTTTATGACTACTGTGGCGGCAAGCAGGCTTTTCCAAACATCGCCGACGAGATGATGGCCGCTGTCGACAAGGCGGACTCCGCGCAATTCACCCGCGATGAGATCCTCGATCCGAAGGGCTGGGTTCTGCTCAACTACCTGATGGATTCGCGCACCGGCCTCGGCCGCTTCCGCGAGTTCCGGGTCAGCAACTACACGCTGATGATGGATCTGATCAAATACTGCCGCAATCATGGCATTGACGACATCCTGAGACTGCCGGACGTCAGTGAGCGCGTGGAACTCTACTTCGAGCACGCCGCCAAAGCCAGGGAGCAGATCGAACGCTGCACCACCGTCTTCAAGAATCTGGCGGTGCTCGATCTGCGTAACGAGGAAACGATCTACGCCACCAACCGCTTCATGATTTATGCGCTTTTCCCGCAAACCAATATTTCGATCCATGTATTGTGGGGCGTACAGAAGCAGAACACGGTTTTTGCCACCGGCAAATCGATTCTTGACCGCAGTTGCAGAACAAATGTCGGAGAGCTGATGCTCAAATACGGTGGTGGTGGTCATCACGCCGCCGGCACCTGCCAGGTGGACAACGATCGGGCCGCAGACCTGCTCAAGGAAATCATTGCGCAAATCAACGCTGACGAGGCATCCAGCCCCGCGAACGATTAGCCTCGGGAGCCTGTATACGCCACCGACTCATTCCGGATGAAAGCAATGCCTGACCCGTTTGGCGCCTCAAGTACCCCGAAAAAATCAAGCGAAGATCCCTTCTTCGTCCTGCGCTACTGCCGTGAGCACTTCCAGCGCCGGCTTACGGAGATCGCCAGACTATCGGGAATTTCATCGCCAGCGGTTCTTGAGGCGTTCAGCCGCGAAATTGGCGAAGAGCATGACGAACTGGCTTCTGCTTCTTCGACCAAGCCGGACGGATTCGGTCAGACCGCCGGCCTGACGGCTTCCCGGATCAGCCTTGTCGGCCATGACGATCTTGAACTGGATATCCGCATCGGAGAAATTTCCAATCACCTGAAAGACAATGATCGCATTGACAGTTGGCGGGTGCAGTTGCGTTACATGACCTTGTTGCACCAGCCCAAAATGGCCAGCGAAAACAACCCCGTCGGTTTTGGGCCCATCTGCCGGGGATTATGGGCAATCTGCCGAGAGAGCGGCGTCAGCCTCGAGCAGAACCTCGGCCAGCTTGACCGGCTGGAGAAAAATCTTCATGAGCGGCTGCCCGAAGTTTACACTGAACTGAATGGCCTGCTCGAGCACCACCGCGTCGAACCGGCGCCTGTCCAGATCATCCAGCGCGCCAGTGGCGGCAGACCGGGAAACAGTGTGGCGGGAGACTCGGCACAAGCGGAACAAGAGAACTCCGGAGAAACCGAATATGACGGCGGCGAAGGAGCGGACAACGGCTGCGCGCCGGCCGGCATGAATGCTCTGGCGACGTTGCAGCAGGCCTTGCAGCGTCAGTTCAGCAACAGCGCCGAGCATTCTGCTGCCGAATTCCATCCTGGCTACTCCGGCGGCAATGCAGCCGGCGGACCGGGCAGCAATGCTTTCAGCGGACCGGCGGGCAATGCCCTCAACGCCTCGACCATGGCGATGCTCAGCCATCTGATGGAACGCCTGGGTGCGCTTGAGCTGCAACAAGTTTCCGTGCCTTCGGGCCTGGCCCCGGTTGCATCTGTCGGGCAGATCCAGTTGCATGCACTGCGCGCGAAAGATCTCGACTTGCCCCTGGGAAAATCTGCCGCCATCGCGCTGGATACCCTGTCGCTCATTTTCGAAAGCATCTTCGCCACGCCCGATCTGCCCGATGTCGTCAAGGCCGCCATTGGTCGCCTGCAGATCCCGCTGCTCAAACTGTCCATCCTAGACGCCTCGTTCTTTGCCGACGCGCAACACCCGGCCAGGCGGCTGATCAACCGCATGGCGCGTGCTACCGTCGGACTGGCGCAGGACACCGGGCGCGATAACCCGACCTGTGCCGGCCTCGCACGCGTCGCCGATGAGGTCCGCGCCAGGCTCGAAGCACACGACACCAACCTAACTCTGCATCTCGCTGAGATCGAGGCACTGATCACCGAACGTGATCTGTCGCTGCAGGCGAGCGTACAGCCCTATGCGCAACTGGTACTTGAGCACGAAGCGCGGGAAACCGCCAATAGACAAACCTGGAACTGGCTGAGCAGAACAGTCGGCAAGACAGAAGAACCGGCAATCCGGGCATTTCTCACCGATCACTGGTTTCGTGTCATGCAGACCGCCTGCCTGGAGGGAGGTGAAACGGGAACAGCCTGGAAGGAATACGCGGCCACCAGCGAAGAGTTGCTCTGGAGTATCCAGCCCAGACAGACCGCCGAAGAGCGCAAACAGTTGCTGGCCCTGATTCCCTCGCTGATGAAGCGCATTAACGCCGGACTGGATCGGGTCGCCGTTTCGAGCATCGCGAGAACCCCTTTTCTCAATCTCTGTTTCAGTTTGCAGACGCAGGCCCTGCGCAATCGCCCGGACGCACCAGCGCTCCCGGCACAGGCCGCTGCGGAACCGCTGATTGCTCCCATTTTTCCCACCTCAGCTCCCAGCGCCGAGAACGATCCGGCAACGGACAAGACCATTCAGATTCTTGAAAAGAACGGGAAGCTTGTGCAGTATCTTGGGCAGCCGACCGCCACTCCGTCGCCGTGGCATTCCGGTGGCGACACCTGGAAAGAGGGCGACTGGATCGACTTCCACCTGCCCGATGGCGAACACCTGTGCGGACGTCTGTGCGGACAGCAATCGCCTTGCACAACCGTCGTGCTGTTCAATTCCGACTGGGGCTATGCCGTGGCCCTGGCCGCATCGTCGCTGGAACAGCAACTGCGTGCCGGAGAAGCCCATGTCGTCTCGGATACCCTGCTCTTTGATGAAGCGGCGGAACGGGCACTGGCACGGATACCCGTGCCCTGATGACGAGCGCCTCACACGAAGCCAAAGAAATGTCGCCAAAGGGTGTATAATCGTTGCCCTATGCCATTGATTCCACATTTATTTACAGGCGCTGCCGATGCGTTTTGACGAACTCGGCCTCGCGCCCGAGCTGCTAAGAGCCATTTCCGAACAGGGTTACACGGACCCGACGCCGATACAGGCGCAAGCCATTCCGATTGTTCTCGCCGGTAACGACCTGATGGGCGGCGCCCAGACCGGTACCGGAAAAACCGCCGCCTTCACCCTGCCGCTGCTCCAGCGTATCCTGCATCTGGCCAGCCCGAGCCCGTCACCCGCCCGTCACCCGGTCCGCATCCTGATGCTGGCGCCGACGCGCGAACTGGCGATCCAGGTCTATGAGTCGGTCAAGACCTACAGCAAATACATTCCAATCCGCAGCCTGTGCACTTACGGCGGGGTCGACATCAAGCCGCAGATCGCCGAAATCCGCCTCGGCGTCGAGGTTCTGGTAGCCACGCCCGGTCGCCTGCTTGACCTTGTCGAACAGAAATGCCTCAACTTCGGCAGCGTGCAGGCGCTTGTCCTCGACGAAGCCGACCGCATGCTGGACATGGGCTTTGTGCCGGACGTCACGCGCATCATCAACCTGCTGCCGAAACAGCGGCAGAGCCTGCTTTTCTCGGCGACCTTCTCGGAAGAAATCAAGAAACTGGCCGACAAGATGCTCAAGTCGCCGATACTGATCGAAGTCGCCAAGCGCAACACGGTGGTCGAAACAATCACGCACCGGGTTCATCCGGTGGCGGCTGACGCCAAACGGGCGCTTCTGGTCAAATTGCTCCGCTCGTCGGAATTCAACCAGGTTCTGGTGTTTACCCGCACCAAGATCGAAACCAACAAGCTTGCCCGCGATCTGCAGCGTGCCGGCATTGCCGCCGACTCGATTCATGGCGACAAGAGCCAACTCGATCGGCTGAAAGCCCTCGAAGCCTTCAAGAATGGTACGGTGCTGGTACTGGTCGCCACCGACGTTGCGGCGCGCGGCCTAGACATCGATGATCTGCCGCATGTCATCAACTTTGAACTGCCGCACACCCCGGAAGACTACATCCACCGCATCGGCCGAACCGGCCGTGCCGGCAAGCCGGGCACGGCAATATCGCTGGTTTCGGCGCACGAAGTCCAGTATCTGGTCGATATCGAAAAGCTGATCAAGATCAAGGTTGAACAGGTCATCGTGCCGGGTTTCGATCCGGAATACGACTACGAATACCCCCCTACCGGGCGAAAAAGCCATCACCGCCGTCCGCCGGCTCCGTCGATGTCAGTCGCACCGGCCGCCAGACCGCGCCGTGAGCATTCCCCGACCGGCAGCCCGTCCAGCAGCCGGCGCAAGAGCCACATCGCCGCCGACGGTTTCGACTTCAGCAAACCGTACGAAAGCGCCACCCCGCAGCCGCTGGCCGCACCCGCCGATACTGAAACGGCGCAGGTCGTGGCGCACATGGAACACCCGCACAAACCGCGCCGTCTCGTCGCCGCGCTGCTTGGCGGACTCGGCCGGAAAAAAGGCTGACGCGCCACTCTGGAGTCAGGTTCGCCGCGGCTCCTGCCAGCGGCAGCGGTGCGATCAGCCGGCGCCCTTCGCCGGAACATCGACGAGTTTCAGGATAGCCACCGAAATATTATCGCCATCGCCCTGCGCGCGTGCGCGTGCACGGCTGATCAGAAGTTCGGAGGCCTCGCGAGCCGAATAGGCGGCCAGCACCCCGCCCAGTTCAGCATCGCCGAAATAGCCCCAGAGACCGTCCGAGCAGAGAAGAAAAGAATCGCCCGCCTGCAGGTCTTCCGATTCGCCGAAATCTATTTTTGGCTCTTCGTTACCCCCCAGCGACGTGATCAGGATATTCCGGTTGGGATGAACCAGCGCCTGTTCCGGCGTGATCTTCCCCTTGGCCACCAGTTGTTCGACGTAGGAGTGGTCGGTGCTACGGAAAAAAAGCCGGTCACCGCGAAACCGGTAGAGACGGCTGTCACCGCAGTGCGCCCAGCTTAACCGGCCCGGCTGCAGAAGCAGCATGACCGCCGTGCTGTGTGGATCCTTTTCATTGATGAAACGCGACGCCTTGATCAGCATGTGCGCCTCGCCCAGACTTGATTCGAGCATGATCCGTGGACATTCGCTGCGCGCCGAGAACTGGTCCAGATTATTCCGCGCCGTATGGATCACCTGCTGAGCCGCCAGTGCCCCGCCGGTATGACCGCCCATCCCGTCGGCAACGACGGCGAGCGCGACTCCCCCGCCTTTGGGATGAGGCAACAGGGCCACGCGATCCTGCTGCTCCTTGCGGTCACCCTGATGCTGGGCAACACAGGCATCGATATTCATTGCCATTACGCTGATTCCTTCCGAGGGCGGCAGAGTATCACGTTTGTACCAGCCGGTTAAAGAGCCGGCGCAAGGAATTCACTCTGCGCAATTGCGCACCGGCGGCTGACGCAGTTCGCAGGGCCGCGGCAAGTGATCGCTGGCTTGCGCATAACGATCGATATACGCCCGATGCGCCGCCAGCGAATCCTCAGTGTGCCGCCGCACTGTGATAGCGATCAAGAATCACATCGATCACTTCGGGCAGCGCATCGTCGCCGATCCCCAACTCATCGAGAACCTCCTCGCGCACGGACTCCCACTCGGGATTGCTCAGGCGCTGATCCTGATGATGGATGTGAATCGCCAACTGCAGTATCGCCACCATTGTGCGTGCCGCATGATTCTCGATGTGATTGATATCGTGATGGTAGCGAATGGCGTCGCAGATGAAATCCGGCAGCTTCCAGTGCCGGCCGACCAGATAACCGATCACGCAATGATCGGCGTTGAAGCGGGCGTCCTCTTCGGACAGATCGGGCCAGCGACCGGGTTCGTCAAGCCGCATGTCCTTGCAGTAGGTCGAGAAACGCTGCATCAGCACGGGCACGCCGCAATCATGGAAAACACCGGCCAGACAGGCCTGATCGGGAAAAATATTGCACACCATCACCCGCTCTTCGGCAACCAGCATGGCTAGTTCGGAAACAGCCTGCGAACGCGCCCAGAAAGCCTCGAACGCCTTCCGATTGTGTTTGGCCGGAAGCGCCGAAGAAAGCGCAATGGCGCGCACCAGATTGCCGGTTTGCTGCAGGCCGACCGCCTGCAGCACGTGCTCAAGCGAGGAAAAAGGCTGAAACTTGCGGAACGCCGCGCTCTGCACGACCTTGAAGAGCAGGGCGCCGACCCCGGGATCCTTGACGATGATGCGTGCCAGTACGCGCACATCCGCCACCCCGCGCGCCAGACTTTCCTGCAATTCCTGCAGCACCCGCGGCTGCGGCGGGATGGTAATGCCCTTCTCGAACAGGCGCTTGACACTCTTGCTTTCGTCGCCCGAGAGATCCACGAGCAGCGTTTTGTCGATAGCCATAGATCCCTCAAGTATTTCAGGCACTCCCTGACCTGGCCAAGGCAAGTGCATTCATTCGAAAATATAACACCTACCGCAGAGGCGCGGAGGCGCAGAGCAGGGCAAAAACCAGTGAGTCTTTGTATTTCTCTGCGCCTCCGCGCCTCTGCGGTGGATTCTGAAGCAAACGCAATCACCCGCTGATCCGGCAACTCGCTGCGAACGGAAAGAAGCCTTCCGATATAATCAGCGACACAGCCTCTCATTCTCCTCAGGAAACCAGTTATGGGCAACCGCCTTTCGAAAATTGTCACCCGCACCGGCGATGCCGGCACGACCGGTCTCGGCGATGGCTCACGAGTGGACAAGGACTGCCTGCGCATCGACAGCATGGGTGAAGTAGACGAACTCAATTCAAGCCTTGGCGTGCTGCTCGCCGAAGAACTGCCCCCAGCCGTCCGCGACGCCCTGCTCGGTATCCAGCACGATCTTTTCGACCTCGGCGGCGAACTCTGCATCCCCGGCACGAGCATCATCACCGAGGAGCACATCGTCCGCCTCGAAGACCTGGTCACGCACTTCAACGCCAGCCTCAGCCCACTGAAGGAATTCATCCTGCCCGGCGGAACCCGTGCCGCGGCGCTGGCCCACCTCTCACGCACCGTCTGCCGCCGCGCCGAACGCCGCGTCGTGCATCTGGCCACGACCTGCTGTTCGTCCTCGGCCGCGCCCTCAACCAGGCCGGCGGCGGTGGCGATGTGCTGTGGGTCCAGGGCAGGAATCGCGGCTAGCAGAACAGGAGCCAGGAACAATCACCACCTGTCGCCGAGCTTTTCCCGTATTGCGGTTGATACCGCGCGTAGTGACGTTGCATGGTGGCTAAAAAATGAATGCGACCTCTTTAGTTGCGTTTAGATACACGTGGCGTACAACCCGGCGTACAGGAACGCTGTTTGACATTTGATGTTACAGGCAATACTATTAGGCACATGAATAGTGCCACCAAATTGCTCGCAGCCATGACCCTCAATCCTCTGGATTGGCGGCTTGAACAGATGCAAACCGTGGCAAAGCGACATAACATCGAGTGGCGACATGACGGGACCAGCCATTGTGTATTTATCCGCGCCGATGGAGCCACCTTGCCCGTACCGGCGCATCGGCCGATCAAGCCGATCTACGTGAAGAAGTTCATTGCTTTGATCAAAGGAGCCTGAATCATGCAAAACATTGGCACTTACCCCTTTGAAATCCGCCCGCTTTCCAAAGCCGAAGGCGGAGGTTTTCTGGTGTCTTATCCTGATTTTTCCGAGTGCATCTCTGACGGCGAAACAATCGACGAAGCCATCGCGAACGGGAAAGATGCGCTGATCGTTACAATCGCCGCGCTGGAAGCCAAAGGTTTCCCTGCCCCCAAGCCCAACAGCGGCGGCGTAGCTTCCGGCAAATTCGTGGCGCGGGTACCGAAATCGGTTCATGCTGAACTTTCTGCCCGTGCGAAATCGGAGGGAGTATCCCTCAACTCATTGGTGCTGACTTTTCTGGCGGAAGGTCTGGGGCGGCGCAAGTCGCCTATTTGACGACCGGCGCTTTGCCGACCATGGCTTGCCAACTATCGGACCCGCACACCCTCTGCCTGAGATCGACGCGAGCAACTGAGCGAGGCTGTTCCATACACATCACCGCACTACCCGCACACTTAGCCCGGTCAGTTCCGCTAAGGTTGCTCCAGAAAGAATTCGAGACCCCTTTTCGCTTCTTTTTTCGCTTGCGCCATTTTCGCTTGCGCCAAACGCCGCGTCGTGCATCTGGCCAAGCACGAGAACGTCTCCAACTTCGCACGCAAATACCTCAACCGCCTGTCCGACCTGCTGTTCGTCCT
>JAIFKU010000058.1 GCA_020049495.1 Accumulibacter sp. | reverse complement strand
CTGTTCGGAAGTGTCGATCAGGTCGATTGGTCAGCCTTCCGGAAATTCGCCGAACCGATGCTCGGTCAACCGGGCGTTCGCACCTATAACTGGCTCCCGCGGATAACGTCGGCGGAACGATCGGCCTTCGAACGCAACGGGCGGAAAATATGGGACGCCAATTTCGCCATCGAAGAACGCGATGCCGCAGGCCGACGGATACGGGCCGGTAGACATGAGCTGTACTTCCCGCTGCTCTATGTGATGCCGGAGAATTTCGGATCCCGGTTTGCCGGGTACAACAGCTATGCCTCGTTTTCGAGTGCTCAACTTATTGATCAGGCGGTCGCCACCAACCGGGTGACGGCCAGCGAAATCGGACCGCTGAGTATCGCGCCTGAATATTCTCATGCCATGCTGCTCATCGCCCCGGTCTATCAGGGTGGCATCGTGCCGGCATCTCGCGACGAACGGCAGTCGGGATTGTCCGGTGTGGTCATCGCGGTACTTGATATCAGTGTACTGTTTGCCGCCGTCAATGACAGGATACGCGAAGAAACCGGTTTTCAGGTGCGCCTGATCGACCTGAGGCAGCCGCAGGAAAAACAGCTCCTTGCCACCTGGAACACGCCGCTGCCAGGCGTGAATCAGCCGGGCGGTGACAGTCCCATGGTCTATTCCGAAGACTTTGCACTGGCCGGTCACGCCTGGTCGGTCCAGGTTGAAGCAACGTCCGCCTGGCTGGAAACCAACCGCCCGCAAAACCTGAATTTTGTTCTGCCTTTGGGGGCGCTGTTAACGCTCTTTCTGATGCTTTACATCACGGGTCTGCTTGGACGCAGTGCACTGGCCGATTCGCTGCAAGTCACGCATGAGGACGACCTGGAACAGAAGCGGGCCGCCGAAGCCTGGGTCAGCAAGCTGAGCATGGCCGTCGAACAGAGTCCGGCATCGGTCTACATCACCGACCTGGACGGCCGCATCGAGTATGTCAATGAGAAATTCGTCGAATCCACGGGCTATACGCGCGCGGAGGCGATTGGTCAGAACACCCGCATGCTGAGGCCGGTCACGAAAGACGAGTCTCCATATCTTGAGTTGTGGAAAGCCGTCAGGGCCGGTCAACACTGGCAGGGCGAACTGGAGACCCGGCGCCGTGACGGAACGCATTACTGGGAAAGAATGCTGATCGCCCCCTTGAGGGATGGCGATGGAACGATCACCAACTTCATGGCCATCAAGGAAGACATCACCGAATTGCGCGCAGTGATGACCCGTCTTCAGGAAAGCGAGAGCCGTTTTCTCGGGGCGATGTCGGTGATGGTCGAGGGGCTGGCCATTCTCTCAGCGCAAGGACACTTCATTTTCGGCAACCGGGCGATCAAGGAATTTCTCGGCTATGCCGACCAGGATCTGCAGGGTCATACGCCGCAGGATCTCGGGCTTGAGCGCTTGCGCGAAGATGGTTCCGTCTGTCCGCCAGAGGAACTGCCATCATTCATCACCTTGCACGAAGGTCGTGAAGTACGCGATTTCGTGGTGGGCCACCGTTCCGCCGACGGCAATGTTCGCTGGTTCCAGGTCAACACCTTGCCGCTACGCATGGGTGAGGAGCAGAACTCCGGGGTGGTGATGACGCTTTCCGAAATCACCGCGCGGCGACATGCTGAAGAGCAACTGCAACTGGCCTTCGCGGCGATCCGCTACAGCGGTGAAGGCATTCTGGTGACTGATGCGGAGCAGCGTGTCCTCTCGGTCAACCCCGCCTTTGAGGTAATGACCGGCTACCGTGCCGGGGAGATCATCGGAAAAACTCCGGCCATTGTCGCTTCGGGGCGTCACGATGAACGTTTCTACGCGGCCATTCACGAAGTCCTCAAGAGCGCCGGCCATTGGCAGGGAGAAGTCTGGAACCAGCGCAAGAATGGCGAGGTGTTTCCGGAGTGGCTTGGCGTTTCGGTCGTGCGTGATGACAACGGACAGGCGAAATACTACGTCTATATTTACTCGGACATGACCGAACGCATCGAAGCGCAGCAACGCATCGAGATGCTGGCCCATCACGACCCGCTGACCGGCCTGCCCAATCGCCTGTTGCTGCGTGACCGCGTGGAACAGGCACAGACCAAGGCCAGTCGCATGCACAGCCATGTCGCCCTGATGTTCCTTGATCTCGACCGCTTCAAGACGATCAACGATTCGCTAGGGCACCCGGTAGGCGATACCCTGCTCAGGGAGGTGGTCGAACGCCTGAAAAGCTGTGTTCGCGAGTCGGACACCATCAGCCGGCAAGGCGGTGATGAGTTCATCATCCTGCTCAACGATGTCCGCGATAGCGAAGCGGTTGCGCGGGTAGCCGAGAAGATTCACCAGCGCATGGCGGAGCCGATTGTTATTGGCAATCACTCGCTGAGTTCGTCGTTTTCGATCGGCATTGCGCTTTATCCCGATGACGGAGTAGATTTCGACAGCCTGCTGCAGAAGGCGGATACGGCGATGTACCACGCCAAGGAAGCCGGTCGCAACGGGCATCGATTCTTTACCGAGCAGATGAACCAGAAGGTGGTCGAGCATCTGACGATGGAAACCCAGTTGCGCCGGGCGCTGGAGAACAATGAGTTCGTCCTGCACTACCAGCCGCAACTGGATCTGCACGAAGGCGGAATCATCGGTGTCGAGGCGCTGATCCGCTGGAACAATCCGGAACAGGGTCTGGTGGCACCATCACGCTTCATCCCGGTAGCCGAAGATTCCGGGCTGATCGTGCCGATCGGCGCCTGGGTTCTGAACGAGGCCTGTCGTCAGGCACGTGCCTGGCAGGACGCAGGGCTGGCGCCCTTTGTCGTGGCCGTTAACCTGTCTGCCGTGCAGTTCAAGCGCATGGATCTGGTAACCACCGTGATCAACGCCCTGGTGCTTTCCGATCTCGACTCGCAATGGCTTGAACTGGAGTTGACCGAATCGATCCTGATCCAGGATGCCGAAGCCACGCTGGACTCCGTGCGGCGGCTGAAAGCGCTGGGGGTCAAACTGTCGGTGGACGATTTCGGTACCGGCTACTCCAGCCTCACGTATCTCAAGCGCTTTGCCGTCGACAAGCTGAAGATCGACCAGTCCTTCATCCGCGATCTGGTTTCCGATCCGGACGATGCGGCGATTGTCCGTGCCATCATCCAGATGGCGCACAGCCTGAAGCTGAAAACGATTGCCGAAGGCGTTGAAAGCGAAGAACTGGCCAACCTCCTGCGCCTCTTCCACTGCGATGAAATCCAGGGCTACTGGTTCGCCCGACCGATGCCGGCGGATCAACTGGAAGCCTTCGTGCGCAGCCGGCAGCACTCCTGAACGTGGTTTCGCGGTGATCTGGCCGATCAGGACGGCGGCAGGCTCACGGACGCGCGTGTCTGAATACACCGGCCTCGCTGACCATGGCATCGAGCCGCACATCGTGCGCTTCCGGGAAGACCGAAGCGACACGCGCCAGTTCAAAACCGACGCCGATACTCAGCGCTGCCGGTTGCAGTGCGGCCAGCGTGCGGTCAAAGAACCCGCCGCCATAGCCGAGGCGGAAACCGGCGGCATCAAACGCGTTAACCGGAATCAGCAGCGCTTGCGGAAGCAGAAATGCGCCTTCAGCCGGTGCGGGAATGCCGTAACGATCCTCGACCATGGGGCACTCCGGGGTCCACGCGCGGAACGAAAGCGGAGCATCAACTGCCGTAACCACCGGCAGCAAGGCAGCAAATCCGGGCGCACCGGAGGCCAGCCAGAAACTCATCAGCGGTCGCAGATCGGGCTCGTTCCTGACCGGCCAGCAGAAGGCGACGCGCAGTCCCGACAGGTGCGGAAAGTGGTTGCACAAATGCTCACGAATCGTTGCGCTAAGCAGGGAAAAGCTGTCGGGCGACAGCGCCAGACGGCGTTCGACAAGCTGCCTGCGCAGCGTGTGGCGATAGGCGCGGCGCGCTTCGGCACTCAGGCCGGGCGGCGTTTCCGGAGTCAAACCAGCGCTCATGTGGTATGCTCAAAGTCAGTATTTACGGGTTATTCCAGCTTATCATGAAGTTTCGCTCTGCGCTTTTTCTCATCGCCCTGCCCCTCCTGCTGACGCAGGCCCTGGCTGCGCCGGCAACGACCGACGAGCGGTTTCTTGCCGCGCGTGACGCCGTTCGCGCCGGCGACCGTAGCAAGTTTGAGCGCATTGCACCCGACCTGCAGGGCCACGATCTCGAAGCCTACATCGAGTACTGGCGGCTACTGCTCGATCTGAATACTGCGGATCCAGCAACGCTCAAGGCCTTCCTGACGCGTTACGAGAAAAGCTATCTGGCCGAGAAACTGCGTAGCGACTGGCTGAAAAGGTTGGGCAAGCAACAAAACTGGTCGGAATTCGATGCCGAATACCCGTTGCTGATTCAGCCTGATCAGGAGCTGTCCTGCTATGCCCTGCAGAGTCGCCGCCTGCGCGGCGATGCCAGCATGCTCGACGACGCCCTGCCGCTCTGGCTGAACCTGATCGAGCCCCCCGAATCCTGTTATCCGGTACTCGAAGCCCTGATTCTGGAAAAGCGTGTACTGGCCGATGAGGTCTGGGCGCGCATTCGCCGGCAATTTGAAGCGAATCGATCGCCTGCGGCTCGCTACAGCATGAACTATCTGCCTCCGAGTCAGACGCCAGAGCCCAAAGTGGCGCTAGCGGTCAGCGATTCGCCTCTGTCCTGGCTGGTCAAGCTGCCGGCAAACCAGGTCGCCAGCCGGAGGAATCGCGAGCTGATCGCGCTGGCCATTAGCCGTATTGCACGTAATGACCCGCGCATGGCAGCCGAGCAGTTGAGCCGGATCGAGAGCCGTTTGCAGGCCGGCGAGAAAGGCTGGGCGTGGAGCCAGATCGGCTGGCAAGCGGCACAACGACACATGAGCGAAGCTCTGGAATGGTATCGCAAGGCCGGCGATGCGCCGCTTTCCGACGACGTCGCTCAGTGGAAAGTGCGTGCCGCCCTGCGCGACCATGACTGGGGAATGGTGCGGTCGACGATCGAGAAAATGCCTTCCGCACTGGCCGAACAGCCGGTCTGGATTTACTGGCTGGGCCGCGCCTACCGTTCCGGCGGGCGTGTCGAGGACGCCAATACGCTGTTCGCCAAAATTGCCGGGCAGCCGAATTTCTACGGCAATCTGGCGGATGAGGAACTGGGCTGGTCGATTGTGGCTCCGCCCAGGGCGGCTCCGCTCACGCGCGAAGAAATTGCTCCGATTGCCGCCAACCCGGGTATTTTGCGCAGTCTGGCGCTGTTACGCGTCAATCTGAGGAGCGAGGGAGTCAAGGAATGGAACTGGGCGCTGCGCGGCATGAGCGACCGGGAATTGCTGGCCGCCTCTGATATCGCCCAGCGTGCCGGCGTTTATGATCGCGCCATTGCGGCCGCTGACCGGACTAAAACCGAACACGACTACTCGCTTCGCTACCTGTCTCCATACAGCGAACAGATCCGCCCGGCGGCAAAAAAACAGTCACTGGACGACGCCTGGGTTTACGGATTGATGCGTCAGGAGAGCCGCTTCGTGACCAACGCCAAGTCGACAGTAGGGGCTTCCGGTCTGATGCAGTTGATGCCGGCAACCGCCCGATGGGTAGCGAAAAAGATCGGCCTCAAGGATTTTCATCAGGGTCAGGTCAACGACACCGAGACCAATGTACTGCTCGGCACCACCTACATGCGACTGGTGATGGAGAGTCTCGACAATCACCCGGTACTGGCTTCAGCGGCCTACAACGCCGGCCCCGGCCGGGCACGCAAGTGGCGCGCCGGTCGTCCGCTGGAAGGGGCCATCTACGCCGAAACCATTCCGTTCAACGAAACGCGTGACTACGTGAAAAAAGTCATGAGCAATTCGGTCTATTATTCGACCCTGTTTGACGGCAAACCCCAATCAATCAAGAGCCGGCTGGGTATTGTCGGTGCGCGTACAGATGTCGAGCCAAAGGGCGAGGAATTGCCGTAAAATTGCGCCTTTGAAACCTTGTATCATCGTCAGGGTGCTATGGAACTCAAAAAAGTACTGTTGATCGGCGGCAGCGGTTTTGTCGGTGGCTGGGTTGCCAACCGGCTTACTGAACGCGGCATTCGCGTCATCATTCCGACGCGTCATCGTGACCACAGCCGGCAGCTTATTCTGTTGCCGACGGTCTATACCGTAGACGCTGATGTGCACGACCCGCAGGTGCTGGCTTCATTGATGAGTGGCGTCGATGCGGTGATCAATCTGGTCGGCATCCTGCATGATCGCGATTCCAGCCAGCCTTACGGCAAGCGTTTCGCTGCCGCGCATGTCGAGTTGCCGAAGAAAATTTTGCTGGCCATGAGGCAGGCTGGCGTGCGCCGCCTGGTGCATATGAGCGCGCTCAGGGCCTCTGACGATGCACCATCGGCCTATTTGCGTTCCAAGGCGGCGGGTGAAGCCGCCGTGCTCGGTGCGGCAAGTGAACTGGAGGTCACCGTGTTTCGCCCTTCGGTCATCTTCGGCCCCGGCGATTCATTCCTGAATACCTTCGCGACTTTGCTCAAGTTATTTCCCGTATTGCCACTCGGTGGCGGTGCTGCCCGCTTTCAACCGGTCTATGTCGGCGACGTGGCCGACGCCTTTTGCGCGTGCCTGACGGATCGCGCCACCTTTGGCCAGGCCTACGAACTGTGCGGCCCGACGGTTTACACCTTGCGCGAACTGGTCGAGTACACCGGCGAGCTGATCGGCAAGCGCCGTCTGGTCATTGACTTGCCCGATGCTTTGGCCTACCTGCAGGCATCCCTTCTGAGCCTGCTGCCCAAGCCGCCGCTGTCGCCGGACAATCTGCGCTCGATGCAGCTTGACAGCCTGAGCGATGGCCGCCACAACTATCCGGGCTGGCAACCCCGGTCGCTGGAAGCGGTTGCTCCCGGCTATCTTTCTGCTGTTACACCTGAACTGCGCTTTGACGGCTACCGTAGCCGTGCCGGGCGCAAATAAATAATATTGGGAGATTGGGGTCATGTTCAAGCTTGTCATCGGTGATCGTAATTATTCGTCCTGGAGTCTGCGTCCCTGGCTGGCCATAAAGCAGGCCGGCTTGCCCTTTGATGAGATATACATCCGTCTGCGCAACGCCGGAACACGATCTGAAATTTACAAATACTCGCCTTCGGGAAAGATACCCTGCCTGATCGACGGGGAAACAGTGGTCTGGGATTCGCTGGCCATCTGCGAATATGTGGCTGAATCCTCACCGTCCCTGTGGCCATCCGATCGCAAATCGCGGGCCGAGGCGCGCGCCATCAGCGCCGAAATGCATTCCGGTTTCGGTGCCCTGCGCCAGAGCATGCCGATGGAAATTCATGCCTCGAAACCCTATGACGACCGTACGGCCGAAGTGGGCGCCGACATTGCCCGCATCGTTTCCATCTGGGAAAGCTGTCGCAGTCGTTTTGCCAAGAGCGGGCCTTTCCTGTTCGGCACATTCACGGTTGCCGACGCGATGTTTGCCCCCGTAGTCTGGCGTTTCCTGACCTACGCGGTAGAACTCCCGCCGGCCTCGCGGGCATGGGTTGAAACCATGTGTGCCTTACCGGCCATGCAGGAGTGGCGTAAAGGCGCGCTGGCCGAAAAAGGCCAGTAAGCACTCACCCCCTCATCTTCCTGCGCCATGCAAATCTTCACGGTGGGTGGCGCGGTCCGCGACGAGTTGCTGGGTTTGCCGGTGCAGGATCGTGATTACGTCGTCGTTGGCGCTTCGCCTGATGAAATGCTGGCGCAGGGGTTCAAACCGGTTGGCAAGGATTTCCCGGTTTTTCTGCACCCGAAAACGCATGCGGAGTATGCCCTTGCCCGCACCGAACGCAAGGCCGGCCATGGCTACAAGGGCTTTTCCTTTCACGCGGCGCCCGATGTCAGTCTCGAAGAGGATCTGGCACGGCGCGATCTGACCATCAACGCCATCGCCCGTGCCGATGACGGATCGCTGACCGATCCCTTTGGCGGCGTCGCCGATATCGAGGCACGGGTGTTGCGTCACGTCGGACCGGCATTCGTCGAAGATCCGGTGCGCATCCTGCGCGTCGCCCGCTTTGCCGCGCGCTTTTCGGCTTTTTCGCTGGCCCCTGAAACTCTTGAACTGATGCGCCGGATGGTGGACAGCGGTGAAGCGGATCATCTGGTTGCCGAACGGGTCTGGCAGGAAATCGCCAAGGGTCTGATGGAAGCGCAACCGTCGCGCATGATCGGGGTGCTGCGCGATTGTGGCGCGCTGGCGCGCCTGCTGCCCGAACTGGATCGGCTGTTTGGCGTGCCGCAGCGCGCCGATTACCATCCCGAGATCGATACCGGCGTGCACGTCATGATGGCGCTGGATCATTCGGCACAGTGCGGCCATGCCTTGCCGGTACGTTTTGCCGTACTGCTGCACGATCTCGGCAAGGGTCTGACGCCGGCGGCTGACCTGCCACGCCATCCTGGGCACGAGTCGCGAGGTGTCAAACTGGTCGACGACCTCTGTGCGCGCCTCAGGGCACCGACGGAGTGCCGCGATCTGGCACTGCTGACGGCTCGCTATCATGGCGATATTCGGCGCGGCCCCGAACTGCGTGCGGCAACACTGGTCAAGTTGCTGGAACGAACCGATGCCTTGCGCCGTCCGCAGCGCTTTGCGCAACTGCTCGAGGCCTGCAGTTGCGATTATCATGGCCGCCTGGGCTGGCAAGACAAGCCGATTCCTGAGCCGGAATTGTTCATGCAGGCGCTGCAAGCCGTACGCCGCGTAGACGATACAGATTGCCGCGCGCCTGCACGCCGCGCGGGTGGCTGCCGTCAAGCAGACGCTGGAACTGGCGGATTGATTTTCATCGAGGACATAACGTAATGATCACACTCTACACATGGAGTACGCCCAACGGGCGCAAGGTTTCGATCATGCTTGAGGAATGCGGGCTGCGTTACCGTGTCAAGCCAGTGGATATCACGCAGGGCGAACAGTTGAAACCCGAGTTCGTGGCCATCAACCCGAATGCGAAAATCCCGGCCATCGTCGATAACGAAGGACCGGACGGCTGGCCGATAACCCTGTTCGAGTCTGGCGCGATTCTCCTCTATCTGGCGGCCAAGACCGGCAAGTTTCTTCCGGCACATGACCGGGGCAAGTACGAAGCCATGCAGTGGCTGATGTTCCAGATGGGCGGAGTCGGTCCGATGTTCGGGCAGACGCACCACTTCCTGCGCTTTGCTCCCGAACCCCTGCCCTATGCCATCAAGCGCTACAGCACGGAAACGGCACGCCTTTACGCGGTGCTGGACAAGCGTCTGGGAGAGTCGGAGTTCCTGGCCAGCGAGTACTCGATTGCCGACATGGCCACCTTCCCCTGGGTGGCGCGGCATGAATGGCAGAAAATCGATCTGGCCGATTATCCTGGCGTGCGGCGCTGGTATGAAACGATTGCAGCGCGTCCGGGGGTCGAACGCGGAATGATGATTCCGAAATAGTTGCCGGAAGCGTTCAACTCTTTCCCTGCTCGACCGTTAGTTCACCTGTAAGCTACTCAACCGAGTGGTGGCCAAAAAAACGGTGACCGTCATGGAAATGAGCGCAGGAAAAGACCTGGATGAGGCGTGCAACCGCTATAACGATGTGTATTGCGACGAAGTCCTCTACGCCACCTGGGCAGAAGCGCCGAAAGTTGGCGTCGGGCCGGCCAGGCGAGTGATCCCGGCTTACGCCGAACAGGGTCGACTGGGCCTTGAATCCTTCATGACCAGCCTCTCCGCCAGCCAAGGGTAAGTAGAACCTAAAGCATTGCGCTGCGGTCGCCTTGGGCGAAGCCGAGCAGCGTTTGCTCAATGCCCTTGCCTAGGGCAAGCACCTTGAACAGTTCGCCCATTTCGGCAGGTGATATCAGTTTCTGCGCGGCCTGCGCCTGCGGCAGGTAGCGCAGCGTATCTTCGACCGGAATGCGCGCCAGTACGTCGCTCAATCCGCAGTTGAGCAGGAAACTGGCCTGCGTCGTGTAGCCCAGGAACTCAAGACCGGCGTCGAAGCCGGCATCAACAATTGCCGTGAAATCGACGTGCGCCGTAATGTCCTGCAGCCCCGGAAAAAAGAACGGTTCGCCGTGGGCGTGGTGGCGGTAGTGGCACATCAGGGTACCGGTGGTGCGTTGTGGATGGTAATACTCGTGATGTGGGAAGCCGTAGTCGATGAGCAGCAGGACCCCCGTGCCGAGAATGCCGGCCCAGGTGGCCGTCCAGTCGGCAGCAGCGAGGCAGATCTCACTCAGATAGCCAGCCGGCAACGGGTATTCGGCCGCGATAATCAGCGCCCGTTCGAGAAGGCGGCCCTGAGCCGGTCGGTCCCGCCAGACGAATTCACTGTTTTCCCAGGCAACGCCGCGTTCGAGAGGGGTGTTGTCGCTGGCGAAAACCACCAGATGGGCGGGCATGGCATCGAGCAGTTCATTGGCCAATACCAGACCATCGAAGCGCTCGGGCAGACGGTCGAGCCAGTCGACGCGGGCCAGCAGATGGGGCGCGCGCTGCAAGATCGTGCTGCGCTGGCGTTCGCGTAGTTCGCCGGAGAGATCGAGAATGCCGTAGCGCTCGGGAAGTGAGCCGCGCCTTTCGAGTTCAAGCAGCAGATCGGCGGCAAGCCGCCCCGATCCCGCGCCGACCTCGATCATCTGCGGCGCGCTGAGAGCCAGTATCTGCGCGACTTGCGCAGCGAGCGTCCGGCTGAAGACCGGCGAGATTTCCGGCGCGGTGACAAAATCACCCGCCGCGCCAAACTTGCGTGCGCCGCCGGAGTAATAGCCCAGGCCGGGCGCGTAGAGCGCCAGTGCCATGAAGCGGTCGAAGCCGATCCAGCCGGCGGACATGATTTCATCGGCAATGCGGCGTTTAAGCGCGTCGCTGCAGGCCAGCGCATTGGGATCAGGTTCGGGTAGTTTCATCGCACAACATCCAGCGCACAGGGGCAAATAGGGGAAGGGTATCCGAATTTTCCGGTGAAAGGAGTCGCGATTCAATTGCAATACCATTCAGTTAACGCAAAGGCATCAAAATCAGTCATTCCCGCGAAGGCGGGAATCTGACCAACGGGAATGCAGAGCCAGTTACAGTCTTGGCTCTGGATCCCCGTACCCCAGGAGTACTTCCTCAAGACGGCTTCGCCTTAGCTTCGGGGCGCCTGCGCGGGGATGACGCCCCGAAGGCAACGGGGCCTTGGGCTCAAGTCCTCCTGGGGAACGAATACTTCAGCTTTTCTTTAGCCCATTGAACTACGTAGTTTCCGCAGTTTTTTGCACAATCGACGTATGTTCATACCAGGCAAAATTTGCGCGCATCATTCCCAAGCCAGTAATCGAATAGAATATGACCTCTCCTGCAAGAAATTACAGAATGAATTTTTGGCGATATAACTTGCAATAAACTCATGGAACCGATCAAGAGCGATACCCGCAAGTGCTCATTACACGCGCTGCTGTATCTTGTCTGCGCTGTGGGTGTGTTGGTGCATGCCAGTGCCTATGCCGTCGCTCCGGAGAAGGTGCGCCTGCAACTCAAGTGGTACCACCAGTTCCAGTTTTCGGGCTATTACGCGGCGCTGGCCAAGGGCTTCTATCGGGATGAAGGTCTCGATGTCGAACTCATCGAGGGGGCAAAGGAACGCCTGCCCGAGAGGATGGTACTCGATGGCCAGGCCGAATTCGCCATCCACGACGGCGGTGACCTGATTTACCATCGTCTGCAAGGCGAACCGCTGGTCGCCGTGGCGACCATCTTCCAGCACTCGCCGTATGTGCTCATTTCGAAGAAATCGAGCGGCATCCGCCATCCGTCCGATCTGATCGGGCGCACGGTCCTGATTACCCAGAATCAGGGTGATGCGCCAATTCTTTCGATGTTCCATCGCGAGGGCATCAAGGTAAAGAGCACTTTCGACAAGGAGCCGGTGCGCTTTGCACCGCACACCTGGAATTTTGATGACCTGCTCGCCGGACGCGCCGACGCGATGTCGGCCTACATTACCGAGATTCCGGCGATCAGGAGGCTCTATCGTTTTGAACCGGCCACCCTGAATCCGCTCGATTACGGGATCGACTTCTACGGCGATACGCTGTTCACCAGCGGTGCCTATCTGAAAGCCAATCCAGAGACGGTAGTGCGATTCCGCCGCGCCAGTCTGCGCGGATGGCAATACGCCATGGCCAACCGCGGAGAAGTCGCCGACCATATCCTGACGCTTGCCACGACGCGCAAGGCCAAGCTTGACCGGCAGGCTCTGCTCGATGAAGCGGAGGCCATGAACGACATCGTTCTACCGACCCTGGTCGAAATCGGCAACATGAACCCCGGTCGCTGGGAACAGATGGCCAAGGTTTATCTTGAACTGGGAATGGTTTCATCGCTCAGTAATCTGAGCGACTTTACCTATGAGGCAGATGCCGAGAAACAGGCCATCTATAATCGCCTGCGCTGGCTGGGCTTTATCCTGGCCGGCATCACCCTGATGGCCATCATCAGCCTGGTCTGGCTGCGTATGCTGCGTTCCCAGGTGCGTCTGCGCACGCAGGAATTGACCGATGAAATTACCGAGCGCAAACAGGCCGAAGAAAAATTGCACCTCGCCGCCAGCGTTTTCTCGCACGCCCGTGAGGGGATCACGATTACCGGGTCGGACGGAACGATCATCGACGTCAATGAGGCCTTTACCCGGATCACGGGCTACAGCCGGGAAGAAGCGCTGGGCAAAAACCCGCGCATCATCAAGTCCAATCATCACGCGCCCGAGTTCTACACCGCCCTGTGGAACGACCTGATCGAGAAGGGTTACTGGAATGGCGAAATCTGGAACCGGCGCAAGAACGGCGAGCTCTATCCCGAGATACTGACCATCAGCGCGGTACGCGACGAGCAGGGAGTGACTCAGTACTATGTGGCGCTGTTCTCGGACATCTCGCCGATGAAGGAACACGAAAGGCAGCTCGAACACATGGCGCACTACGATGTGCTCACCACGCTGCCCAACCGCGTACTGCTGGCCGACCGGCTGCACCAGGCGATGGCGCAGGCGCAGCGGCGACGGCAGCGCCTGGCGGTAGCCTATCTTGATCTTGACGGTTTCAAAGCGGTCAACGACAAACACGGCCACAAAACGGGCGACCAGTTGAGTTGCTGATTGCCGTGGCCGAGCGCATGAAACAGTCCCTGCGCGAAGGCGATACCCTTGCCCGGCTGGGTGGTGACGAATTCGTCGCCGTTCTATTTGATCTGGACGATATCAACGCCTGCGTGCCCATGCTGAACCGGTTGCTCGCGGCAGCGGCGCAGCCGGTTCATATTGGCGAACTCATGCTCAAGGTTTCGGCCAGCCTGGGCGTCACCTTCTATCCGCAGAGCGACGATGTGGATGCCGATCAACTGTTGCGTCAGGCCGACCAGGCCATGTATCACGCCAAGCTGGCCGGCAAGAATCGCTACCACATTTTCGATTCCGATCAGGACCGCAACGTTCGCGGCCATCACGAAAGCCTCGAACACATTCGCCGCGCCTTGAACCTGCGCGAATTCGTGCTGTTCTACCA